>DATFDC010000111.1:0-7780 GCA_035252415.1 Solirubrobacteraceae bacterium | reverse complement strand
CGATGTACTGCAGCAGCGCGCGCGGCCGTGGTTCTGAGGGGCCGTCGAGCGGCCGCGAGACCAGCGGATTGGACGAGATCCGCCCCAGGAGGTGATCGCCGGCAATCAGGATCTCCCGCTCCTCGTCCCAGAAGATCGTGTCGGACGGGCTGTGCCCGGGGCGGTGGAAGATCCGCAGCGTGCGGTCGCGCAGCCGCAACTCCTCGCCGTCGCGCAGCGCGATGGTCACGTGACCGCTCGAGCCGAACGCCCGGAACGCGGCGGCCAGCGAGCCGAGCACGGTGGCCAGGTCGTCCGGCACGCCGTGCCGGCGCATGATGACCTGGGCAAACTCATCGTCGGCGGTGGCGCTGCGCGAGAAGCTCTCCAGGTACGGGGCGAGCAGGTGCAGTGCAGCGACCTGCGCCCCCGACCGGCGGGCCAGGATCTCGAGCAGGCCGAGATGATCCATGTGCTGGTGGGTCACCACGATCAGCCCGAGGTCTTCGATCCGGTGGCCGTGCGCCGCGAGCGCGCGCTCGAGGTCGTCGAGCGACTTGCCGGAGTTCGGCCCGGTGTCGATCAGCGTGAGCGGCTCGTCCTCGATCAGGTAGCAGTTGACCCGCCCGACCAGGAACGGGGTCGGCAGCGCGATCCGGTGGATGCCCGCCCGCTCCGCCAGGGCCAGCGCGTCGTCGGCGCTGGTCGCGGGGCGGTCCGGCGTGGTCACGAACGGATCACGGCCAGCACCTCGTCGCGCCGGCGCTCCATGTCCTCGCGCGAGCGCAGCGACTCCAGGCACAGGCGCAGCAGCGGCTCGGTGTTGGACGGGCGCACGTTGAAGTGCCAGTCGTCGTACTCGACCGAGAGGCCGTCCAGGCGGTACTGGTGCCCGTCCTCGTACTTCGAGGCCAGCTCCTCGATCTTGGCCTCGCCGTCGGAGACCTTGGAGTTGATCTCGCCCGAGATGAAGTACTTCGACCGGTACGGCTCGAGCAGCTCGGACATCCGCTTGCCGCGCTTGGAGAGCAGCTCCAGGATGAGCAGGGCCGGGATCGTCCCCGAGTCGGCGCAGTAGAAGTCGTGGAAGTAGTAGTGGCCGGACACCTCACCGCCGAACACCGCGTGCTCCTCGCGCATGCGGGTCTTGAAGAACGCATGGCCGACCCGGTTCATGAGCGCCTTGCCGCCCGCCTGCTCGGCGACGTCCTTGACCGCCCAGCTGGCGCGGACGTCGTAGAGGACCGTCGCGCCCGGGTTCTTCTCGAACATCGACTCGGCCAGCAGCGCGGTCAGGAAGTCACCGTCGACGAAGTTGCCCTGGTCGTCGATGAAGAAGCAGCGGTCCGCGTCGCCGTCCCAGGCGATGCCCAGCTCGGCGTCCTGGCGGACCACCTCGCGCATGATGAACTCGCGGTTCTCGGCCAGGAGCGGGTTGGGCTCGTGGTCGGGGAAGCGCCCGTCCGGCTCGAAGTAGGTCTCGACGAGATCGAGACCGAGGCGGCGCAAGATAGGGCCGACCATTGGTCCGGCCATCCCGTTGCCGCCGTCGACCACCACCCGCATCGGCTTGACCGCGGAGGCGTCGATGAACTTGACCACGGTCTCGTGGAACTCGTCGTACAGATCGACCCGCTCCACCGAGCCGCCGCCCGGCGGGTCGCCCAGGCCAGCCTCGATCTTGGCGCGGATGTCGCCGATGCCGGCGTCGCCCGAAAGCGCGATCGCGCCCCGCCTGATCAGCTTGGCCCCCGTGTACCGGGACGGGTTGTGAGATGCCGTGCACATCAGCCCGCCGTCCAGATCGCGAGAGCCGACGAGGTGATAGAGCATCTCGGTGGCGATCTCGTTGCCGTCGAGGACCGTGGCGCCCTCGGCGCACATCCCGTTGCGGTAGGCCTCGGTCAGCTCGGGCGCGGTCAGGCGCATGTCGTGCCCGAGGCCCAGGCGCAGATCGCTCGTCGGCTTGTCCTCGAGGTCGGCGATGACCCGGACGAACGCGCGGCCGATCTGCTCGGCCAGCTCTGCGTCGATGTCCGAGCCGTACAGCCCGCGGATGTCGTACGCCTTGAAGATGTCGGGATTGGCCACGCTCATCGCGGCGGATGCTACCCGCGGGACGGTCTGTGAATATGCGCCGCTCGTGAAGCCGATCGTGGTGATTCTCTGCGGCGGACGGGGGACGCGCCTGCAGGAGCACTCGGCCGCCCTGCCCAAGCCGCTGATCGAGGTCGGGGGCAGGCCGATCGTCTGGCACGTGATCAACATGTATCTGGCCCACGGTTTCCGGCGTTTCCTGCTGCTCACCGGCTACCGGGGCGCGCAGCTGGAGGCGTTCGCGTCCGGTGAAGCGTGGCCGGCAGATGTGTCGGTGGCCTGTCTGGACACCGGTACCGACACGCCGACCGGCGAGCGCGTGCGCCAGGCGGCGGCGATCCTGGGCGAGCAGGAGCGCTTCTGCCTGGCCTACGCCGACGGCGTTGCCGACATCGACCTTGCGGCGCTGCTCGAGCACCACGCGCGCCACGGCGCGACGGCCACCATGGCCCTGGTCCAGCCCCGGCTGCCGTTCGGGGTGGCGCGGGTGGACGGCGACGGGGCGGTGCTCGGGTTCACCGAGAAGCCGCGCAGCGAGCTGTGGGTGAACGCGGGCTTCTTCTGCTTCGAGCGGGCCGCGCTCGACACGCTCGCGCCGGGCAGCACGCTCGAGCGCGAGCCGCTCGAGCACCTGGCCGCGGCCGGCCAGCTCCGCGCATTCCGGCACCAGGGCTTTTGGGAGTGCATGGACACGCACAAGGACTGGATCACGCTCAACGAACTGTGGGACGCCGGGGAGGCCCCATGGGTGCCCGGTGCAGCCGGATGAGGCTTCCCGCGGCCCCACGGATGCTGCGCGCAGCGCAGCCCCAACTAAACTGAAAACCCATGTCCGGACATTCGAAATGGGCTTCGATCAAGCACAAGAAGGCCGTCGTCGACGCGCGGCGCGGCCAGCACTTCACCAAGCTGGCGCGCGCGATCCAGATCGCGGCGCGTGAAGGCGGCGGCGACCCCGAGGGCAACTCGGCCCTCGCGCTGGCCATCCAGAAGGCGCGCGACGCGTCGATGCCCAAGGACAACATCGAGCGTGCGATCGCCAAGGGGACGGGTGCGGGCGCCGATGCCGACCAGATCGAGACCGTCCTGTATGAGGGTTACGGCCCGGGCGGGGTCGCGCTGCTGATCGAGGCGCTGACCGACAACCGCAACCGGACAGGCGCCGAGATGCGGCATCTACTCGGCAAGCACGGCGGCAACCTGGGTGAGCCGGGCTCGGTCTCCTACCTGTTCGACAAGCGCGGCGTGATCGTGGTCGACGCCAACCGCTACAGCGAGGACGACCTGATGCCGGCCATCGACGCCGGCGCCGAGGACATCGCCCTCGACGAGGACGTGTTCGAGGTGATCACCGAACCGGCCGACCTCGCGGCGGCACGCGACGCGCTCACCGAGGCCGGAGTCGAAATCGAGAGCGCCGACCTCACGCAGCGCCCCCGGGCGCGGGTGCCGGTCGACGAGTCCGACGCCGGCAAGCTGATGAGGCTGATCGACGCGCTCGAGGAGAACGACGACGTGGGGGCGGTGCACGCCAACTTCGACGTCGACAGCGCCGTGCTCGAACGGGTCGCGCAGTAAACACTTATTCGCGGCCGCTACCCTCGTTCGCTCGATGAAGACAAAAAGCTTGATTCTGTCCCTGCTCGCCCTGGCTGCGGCCGTCGCGGTCGCCGGCTGTGGCGGCTCGTCCAAGGCCTCGGGCATCGTGCTGGCGCCCTCGGCCGGCGAGACCCAGGCCTCGGTTCCGGCCACGCCGAAGCCGCCTCCGGCGCTGGCCAAGAAGCCGACCGTGACCGTGCCGAGCGGGCCGGCCCCGACCAAGCTGGTGACCAAGGACCTCGTGCCGGGGACCGGCCAGACCGTCAAGGCCGGCCAGACCGTCACGGTCAACTACGTCGGCGTTCTCTACAAGAACGGCAAGGAGTTCGACTCCTCCTGGAAGACCGGCCAGCCCGCGACGTTCCCGCTGACCGCGGGCGGCGTGATCCAGGGCTGGGTGCAGGGCATCCCGGGCATGAAGGTGGGAGGCCGCCGGGAGCTGATCATCCCGGCCAACCTGGCCTACGGGAAGGCCGGTCGGCCGCCGACCATCCCGGCTAACTCGCCGCTCGTGTTCGTCGTCGACCTGCTGTCGATTTCTTCTTAGGCTTCTCGTCGCCGAGCCGGCGAGCGCGGTAGAGGGGCATCGCCTCCGACATGCCCTTGAGCTTGTGCTTGCGGGCGAACGACCAGTCGAAATCGTCGGGGGCGGCGTCGCGCACCTCCGCGGTGCAGAGGACGGCGCCGCCGCGCGCCACGCCGGTGACCCGGCTGGCCAGGTTGACCGCGTGGCCGTAGAAGTCGCCGGCGCGCTGGAGCGCCGGGCCGCTCGCCACCCCCGCCCGCAGGCTCGGCAGATCGGCTTTCTCGACCGCCTCGAGCAGTGACAGGGCCACCGACACGAGCGGTCCCGCCTCGGGGCTGACGAACATCGCGGCGTCCCCGATCGTCTTGACCAGCCGGACCGGCGCCTCGGTCGCGTCGGTGGCCAGCTCGGCCAGCCGGCTGGCCAGGCTGCCGAGCTCCTGGGCTTCGATCTGCGCGCCCAGACGGGTGAACCCCACCATGTCCACGAAGCACACGGTGATGTCCTGGGTGTTGCCGACCTCGCCGGCCTCGCGCTCGGCCTGGCTCAGCATGCCGCGCCGGGCCGCCTCGGCCAGGTGCTGCTTGTAGGCGGCGACCAGCACCGGATCGATCGCCGGGATCAGCTGTTCGGCGACGTTGGCGAACCGCTGGGCGACCTCGTCTTCGCTGTCGCCCGGCTCCAGGAACGCATCGACGAACGCTGCGGCCGTGGTGGCGGCCAGGCGGGCCATGCCTTCGCCGAGCACCCGGGTGATCTCGGCGATCGCTTCCTCACTGAGCCCGACGTCGAGGAACAGCTTGGTCGACTCGGCCGCCTTGATCTCCTCCTCGCCGAATACCCGGTCGTCCGCGGCGGCCTCGGGGAGGCCCAGCAGGCGCCGGATCCGGAGCAGTTGCGCGGCGGTCAGGCCCGTCCGGTCCTCGAGCTCGTTGGCCGTGTGGCGGCCGCCCAGCACGCGGTCGACCAGCAGCAGTGCGAGCCGGTCCTCCTTCACCGCCTCCTTGAGCTCGTTAAGGGTGTAGCCCTCGTCGACTAGGCGGTCGAGCAGCCGCTCGCGGGCGGCGCGGTCCTCGCCCTCCAGTCCGTCGAGCAAGCCGGCGGCGTCGAAATCCACGCCGGGATGGTTGCGCATCCGTCGATAGTCCGGGCGATCGGCTAGCATCGACCGTCCTCGCGGGCCCCGTCCCGGACGGCGCGTCTAGTGTCGCCGGTGGGCCCGCTTAGTTATCTGGACCCGACCCACATCGCCACATGCTCTCGATCCTGATGCCCGTCTACAACGAGCGCGAGCGCGTCGAGCGGGCGATCGCGGAGGTCCTCGACACTCCACTGCCGACCGAGTTCGAGCTGATCGTGGTCGACGACGGCTCCACCGACGGCACGCGCGAGATCCTGCGCGGCGGCGATTGGGGCTCGCGCGTGCGGTTGTTCGAACACGAAACGAACCGGGGCAAGGGCGCCGCGGTGCAGACCGCGCTGGCCGAGGCACGGGGCGAGTTCTCGGCGATCTTCGACGCCGACCTCGAGTACGACCCGACCGACCTGGGTCTGCTCATGCCGCCGCTGCTGGACGGCCGGACCAATGCGTGCTTTGGCGTGCGAGCATTCGACGGGTACACGAGCCACTCGTTCCTGTTCGTGCTCGGCAACAAGGGCGTGACGTTCGCCTGCAACGTCCTGTTCAACGTGTACCTGCACGACATCATGACCTGCCACAAGATGATCCGGACCGACGTGTTCCGCAGCCTTCCGCTGCGCTCGCCTGGCTTCGCGATCGAGCCCGAGATCACCGCGCGGCTCGTGCAGCGCCGCGAGCGGATCTTCGAGGTGCCCGTGCACTACCGGGCGCGCGCCACCGATGAGGGCAAGAAGCTGACCGCGGTGGATGGCTTCCGGGTGCTCGGCACGCTGCTGCGCTGCCGCTTCTCGGATCCGTCGCGGCGGTGAGTTGAGCGCCACGCAGACACCCGTTCCGTCGCCGGCGCCGCCGCGCGCTGCCGCGGAGCCCGGAGCGGGTGACTGGCGAGCCTGGGTTCACCGGTATCCCTTCATCAGCTCGGTGATCGCCTGCGTCGTGCTCGCCGCATTGTCGGCGGCCGTCCTGCCGACCGTGCCGAGCTACGACCCCTGGTCTTGGATCTCCTGGGGCCGCGCGGTCACTGACTCTCAGCTGGGCTTCGTGGTCAGCGGCGGGCCGTCGTGGAAGCCGCTCCCGTGGTTCTTCACGATCGTGTACGGGCTGTTCGGAAGCGCCGCCGCGCCGACGCTGTGGGTGATCACCGCGCGCGCCGGCGGCCTGCTCGGCCTGGTTGGCGCGTATCGGCTCGCCGCGAGGGTGATCGGGGAGCCGCGATGGGCTTGTGCGGTGGCCGGCGTGATCGCGGCGGCGGGCATCGTCGTCACCCAGGAGTGGTTCTACTACATGTTCCGGGGGACCTCGGAGCCGATGCTGATCGCCTGCGCGCTGTGGGCGATCGATCGGCATCTCGATCGGCGCTATGGCTGGGCGTTCGTCCTCGGTGTGGCGCTTGGCCTGATGCGCCCCGAGGCGTGGCCTCTGCTGATCCTCTACGGCGCCTGGCTGTGGTTCCGCCATGGCTCGGTGCGCATGCGGGCGCTGGTCGTGCTGGGTCTGTTCTCGCTGCCGTTCTTCTGGTTCATCCCGCCGTGGATCGGCTCCGGGCAGCCGTTCCTCGCCGCCAGCCACGCCGCGGACTACAACGGTCACCTCGGCTCTTCCCCGTTCCTCACCGTGCTCGGGCGGGGGCTGGATATCCAGACGATCCCGGTGCTCGCGCTCGGTGCGTTGGCGGTCGCGCTGGCGTGGCTGCGCCGCCCGCGCGAGTGGCTGACGGTGTGGCTGGGCGCGGGCGCGCTCGTCTGGTGGGTCGTGGTGGTCGGCATGACCCTCGACGGCTATCCGGGCCTGGAGCGGTTCTATTTGCCCGCCGCGGGGGTGACCGCCGTACTCGCCGGCGTGGGCATCGTGCGGGTGGCCGAGCTTGCCGCGCGCGGACGCGTGGCGGTGGCGGCCGGCGTGGTGGTCGGGCTGGTCGCGGTGACGATCCCGTTCACCGGCGGGCGGCTCAACGAGGCCCGCCGGCAGGATCGGGTCGCCGGTCAGGCCGTGACGCGGCTGGATCAGCTCTCGGCCGCGGTCGCCGCGGTGGGCGGGCACGATCGCGTGTACCCGTGCAAGTCCTCGTTCGCCGCGGTCAACCACGGCGTGCAGACCGCACTGGCCTACAAGCTCCACGTGACCTTGGGTCGGGTCGGGACCTCGATGCGCCACCAGGGCGTGATGTTCGTCGGGCCGCACGACACGATCGACGGGGAGGCCGCGGCGATCAACCCGCACCTCAATCAGCGCCGGTTGATCGCCCAGGTGGGCGCCTGGAAGGTGTACCGGATGAGCAAGGCCGGCGCCGACCAGCGCTGCGTGGGGTCTTAGGGCCTCGCCTGGGAATCCGGCTCGAGCCGGAATGTGGCTCGAGGCGTCGCGACGCCGGATTCCCCTAGCTCGGCGTCCGGGGGCCGGGTACCCCGTCCGGACAGTGATCGCGAGCCGTCGTCGCG
>DATFDC010000110.1:0-6155 GCA_035252415.1 Solirubrobacteraceae bacterium | reverse complement strand
GGACGTGACCGACGGCGCCGCGGTGCACGAGGCGGTCGCGCGGGTCGAGGACGAGCTCGGGCCGATCGAGATCCTGGTCAACACGGCCGGCTGGGACGAGTTCCACCCGTTTCTGGAGACAGAGGAAGCGTTCTGGGACCGGATCATCGAGCTCAACTACAAGGGATGCCTGCGGGTGTGCCGCCGGGTCGTGCCGGGGATGGTCGAGCGCGCATACGGCCGCGTGGTCAACATCTCCTCGGACGCCGCACGGGTCGGCTCCTCGCTCGAGGCCGTGTACGCCGGCGCCAAGGCCGCGCAGGTGGCGTTCGGCAAGACGCTCGCCCGCGAGGTGGCGCGCCGCGGTGTGACGGTCAACAGCGTGTGCCCCGGGCCGACGGACACGCCGTTGCTCGAGGGGTTGCTGGGCGCCGGAGAGGACAGCGCGAGAATGGTCGAGGCGCTGCGTCGCGCGGTGCCCATGCGCCGACTGGGCCAGCCCGAGGACGTGGCCGCGGCGGTGGCCTTCCTGGCCTCCGAGAAGGCGGGCTACATCACCGGCCAGACGCTGTCGGTGAGCGGCGGCCTGACGATGGCGTGACCGGTTTCTAGGCGCGGGCAGCGGCCTCGAGCACGGAGTCGAGGAGACCTGGGAAACGGGCGTCGAGGTCCGCGCGCCGCAGCGAGTTCAGGCGCGTGGTGCCTTCGAGCTGTTGACGAATCACGCCGGCCTCGCGCAACACGCGGAAGTGGTGTGTGCAGGTCGACTTGGTCACGGGCAGGTTGAAGCTCCCGCAGGTCCGCTGGTCCTCGGCGGCCAGCCCGGCCACGATCGCCAGCCGCATCGGATCGCTCAGCGCGTGCAGCACGGCGGCCAGCTCGATCTCCTCGGACGCCGGGTGGCACAGCTTGTCTTCGTCGAGCTTCGCCGGCGGCTCGACCAGCCGAGCGGTAGCGGCGGCGGCCTGTCCTTGTGTGACGTGCGTATCCATCTTCCCCTCAAGTTTAGTACGACGCCCGTCGAACTTTTTTGGTATCGTTCGATGAACATCGTACAACTCCGGGGCCGGGGGTTGTCGAATGGGCCCGGCCTCGATCGTCAATTGAGTATGCACACCGAAACCAAACCCCATCTGCGCGCCGTCCTGATCCTTGCCTGCCTGGCGCAGTTCATGGTCATCCTGGACGTGTCCGTGGTCAACGTGGCCCTGCCCTCGATCCGCGGGGCGCTGCGCTTCTCCGAGCAGGACCTTCAATGGGTGGTCAACGCCTACACCGTGACGTTCGCCGGCTTCCTCCTCCTGGGGGGCCGGGCCGCTGACCTGCTCGGCCGCCGGCGGGTGTTCGTCTCGGGCCTGGTCCTGTTCGCGCTCGCGTCGCTGGCCGGCGGGTTCGCCGATTCGCAGGCGCTGCTGATCGCCGCCCGCGCGGCGCAGGGCCTGGGCGGAGCGGTCATCGCGCCGGCATCGCTCTCGATCCTGACCACCAGCTTCGAGGAAGGCGCCGCCCGGAACCGCGCCGTGGGCATCTGGGCCGCGACCGGAGGCGCCGGTGGAGCGGCCGGCGTGCTCCTCGGCGGCGTGATCACCGACCTTTTGAGCTGGCGCTGGATCCTGTTCATCAACGTCCCGATCGGGCTGCTCGCCGCCCTGTTCGCCGAGCGCTACATCGTCGAGACGCGCGAGGCGGTGGCCCGGCGGAGCTTCGACCTGGCCGGGGCGGTGTCGGCCACGCTGGGTCTCTCGGTGCTCGTGCTCGGGATCGTGCGGACCGACGCCACGGGTTGGGGCGCGGGCTCCACGCTAGGGCTGCTGGCCGCGGGCGCGGTGCTGCTGGCCGTGTTCGTGGTGATCGAGGGGCGCCTCGCGCGCTCGCCGCTGATGCCGCTGCGGATCTACGCGTCGCGCACGCTGAGCGCGGCCAACCTCGTCGTGTTTCTGCTCGGTGCGGCCTCGTTCGCGATGTGGTTCTTCCTTTCGCTGTACCTGCAGCAGGTGCTCGGCTGCTCGCCGCTGCGCGCGGGGTTCGGGTTCCTGCCGATGACGCTGTGCATCGTGGCCGGGTCGAAGCTCGCCTCCCGCGCGGTCACGTCAGTGGGCCCGAAGCCGATGCTGGTTCTCGGGATGGTGTTGCAGGCAGTCGGGCTGCTGTGGTTCACGCACCTCTCCCCCGACGGCAGTTACGCGAGTGACGTGCTGATCCCGTCGCTGTTGATCGCGGTCGGCATCGGCTTCTCGTTCGTGCCGGTGACGATCGCGGCGGTCGCCGGCGTGGCCGCGGACGAGGCCGGTCTGGCCTCGGGTGTGGTCAACACCTCGCGGCTGGTCGGCGGGTCGCTCGGGCTGGCCGTCCTGGCCACCCTGGCCACCGCGCAAACCAACGGCGATCTCCATCACGGCGTGGCGGCTCACGCGGCACTAACCGGCGGGTTCGAGCTTGCGTTCGGGATCGCCGGGGCGTTCGCGGCGGCCGGAGCGCTGATCGCGCTGATCGGGCTGCCCCGCGTGCCGATGCGGCGCGTGCGCCGGCGGGCGATGGCCGCCGAGAGCGCATGACGCTGCCCTGAGATTCGCGTGAGATTCGCGGGAGATTCGCCCTGAGACTCGGCCCGGGTCCCCGGACCCGGCAGAATCCCGCGCGTTCATGGCGCGCTGCTTCGTCACCCGCTCGCTGCCCGGGCCGGCGCTCGACCGGCTGCGCGCCGAGCATGAGGTCGACCTGTGGTCCGAGCGGCTGCCTCCATCCTATGAGGAGTTGTCCGCCCGGACGGCGGCGGTCGATGGTCTGCTCGCGCTGCTCACGGATCGGGTCGACGCGGCGCTGATCGAGCACTGTCCCCGGCTCCGCGTGATCTCCAACTACGCGGTGGGCTACGACAACATCGACATCGACGCCGCGGCGGCGCGGGGGATCGCCGTCGGCAACACTCCGGACGTGCTGACCGAGGCCACCGCGGACCTGACGTGGGCGCTGTTGCTGGCGGCGGCGCGCAAGCTGCCCGAGGCGGTCGAGTCGGTGCACGCCGGCGATTGGCTGACCTGGGAGCCGGGTCGGTATCTGGGCGCGGCCGTCCAGGGTGCGGTGCTGGGGATCATCGGGTTCGGGCGGATCGGGCGGGCGGTGGCGCGACGGGCGTCGGGGTTCGACATGACCGTGCTGTACACGGGTGGCGGTGGTGGCGGTGGCTCCGGGGCGTCGGGCGTGGACGCGTTGGCGTCAGAGGTTTCGCTCGAGGAGCTGCTCGAGGGCTCTGACTTCGTGTCCCTGCACTGCCCGCTGACCCCTTTGACGCACCACCTGATCGACGCGGCCGCGCTGGACCGGATGCGGTCGAATGCGATCTTGGTGAACACGGCAAGAGGGCCAATCGTCGATTCGGTTGCTTTGCGGGCGGCGCTGGAGGCTGGGCAGATCGCCGGCGCGGCGCTCGACGTGACCGAGCCCGAGCCGCTGCCCCCGGACGACCCGTTGTTAGGGGCCCCGAACCTCATCGTGGTTCCACACATCGGCTCGGCCACGCGCCAGGCCCGCGAGCAGATGGCTGAGCTCGCGGTCGAGAATCTGCTGGCCGGGCTAGAGGGCCGGCCGATGCCCCACCAGGTGACGGCGGCGGTCTGAGATGCATCGTGCGGTCGTCGACATCGGCACGAACTCGACCCGGCTGCTGCTGGCCGTGGTGCGCGACGGGCGGGTCGGAGAGATCCTCGAGCGGCGCACCGAGATCACGCGGCTCGGCGCCGGCGTCGACGCGGACGGGCGGTTGAGCGACGAGGCCATGCAGCGCGTGTACTCGGTGCTCGACGAGTACGGGAAGCTGATCGAGCGCCACGGAGCGGACAAGGCGGTCGCGGTCCTGACCAGCGCTGTGCGTGACGCGTCAAACGGGCAGGAGTTCGCGGACGCGGTGCGCGAGCGGTGGGGGCTCGAGCCGTACGTGCTGAGTGGCGATGAGGAGGCGCGGCTGACGTTTCTGGGCGCCACCAGCGAACGGGACCCTTCCGATTCCGAGCCGGTGCTGGTCATCGACATCGGGGGCGGGTCGACCGAATTCGTGATCGGGACCGGCGGGGAGATGGAGTTCCACGTCTCCAACCAGGCCGGCGTGGTGCGCCAGACCGAGCGCCACCTGCACACCGACCCGCCAACGACGGACGAGTGCGAGGCGCTCGCGCGCGACGTGCGCTCGATCCTCGCCGACGGCGTACCCGAGAAATGGCGCCGGGCCGTCGGCCATGCGATCGCGGTGGCGGGCACGGCGACCTCGATGGCGTCGATCGCGCAGGAGCTCGAGCCGTACGATCCGGACAAGGTCGAGGGGTACGTGCTGAGCGATTCCTTGTGTCGCGAGATCCGGGACCGGCTGGCTTCGCTGACGCTCGAGGAGCGGCGAGCGGTGCGGGGGCTGCACCCCGATCGCGCGCCCACGATCGTGGCCGGCACGATCATCCTGCTCGAGACGCTGGCGCTGTTCGGGCTGCGCGAGCTCGAGGTCTCAGAGCACGACATCCTGCGGGGCGCCGCGCTCGGGCTCGAATAGGTCTGGGGTCGGCCCCGGGGAGGAATCGGGGTTGCGCGACGTCTCTGTCAGTCATGAGACGTCTGACAACTTCACATCGTGTTGGGTTTCTGGGGTATGGCGTTGGCGTGGTCGCCGTCACCGCGCTGGTCGGCTGTGGTGCGCGCAGCAGCGCCGCGGTTGTCGGTTCAGCTTCACCCGCCGCAGACCACGCGGTCACGGCGACCCGATCCGGCACGTCGCGGTCCGCCGCCGGGGTGGCGGTCGACAACCGCATCGCACGCGACGCCGATCTGCAACGGTCCGACTTTCCGTCCGGGTGGTCGTCGAGTCCGCGGCCGGCGGGGACGACCGGCGCCAAATGCCCGAGCATCCGTGAGGCCAGGGCCGCGGTGAGCGGTCACGCGCGTTCGCGGGAGTTCGGGCGGGTCGCCGGGGGTCTGACTGCGACTACGGCCGACAGCGCCGTCTACATCTACGCCGACGCCGCCGGCGCCCGGCACTGGTTCGAAGCGATGAGCAGCGACAGCACCCGTGCCTGCCTGGCGCGCGTACTGCGGACCAGTTCGGAGACCCAGGTTCGCTCGCAGGGAGGGACGCTGGACTCAGTGACGGCGAGCCGCGTTCGGATCGCTCCGGCCGGGGATCGGTGGGCGGCGGACCGCATCGTGATCCGCCTGACCGCCGGCGGGTTTCACGGGACGGCGGAGGCGGATGTGATCTTCGTCCGCGTTGGACGAGGAATCGCCGCGTTCGCGTTGGGTCACGCCGGGTCACCGCCTGCTCGCGGCCTCGAGACCAGGCTGGTCCGGACGGTCACCGACCGGCTGGCCGCGGGGCTGAAGGGAGCCGGCTGATCGCGGTCAGGCGGAGCGAGGTGGCGCGGCGCGCAGGCGCCCGCTGAGATCGGCGCATTCTGCGCACACCTCGGCGGGGATCAGACCGACCCGCATGAGCAACCCGAACACCCGGCAGCCCAGGCAGAAGCCGAAGATCGACTCGAGGCCGGCGGCGAGGACGAACAGGCCGAGCACGACGTCGGTCGCCGCGTGGCTGCCCACGACCAGCCAGAAGATCAGTGCGAGCGTGGCCATCGCCGCGCCCATGCCCTGGGCGAAGCGCTTGGGCGGACCGGCAACGGGCTTCTTGGGCCCGAGCTTGGGGGCGATCACGTTCTGGGCCGTCCAGCCCAGGGGGCTCAGGGTCGGGCCGGTGAGCACCCGCGCCCAGAATCCGTAGGCGAGCGGGATCAGCAGCCAGTAGGCGCCGGTGGCCAGAATGACCAGCGCGGTGATCAGGACGACGCCGGCGACGACGCGCGCCGCCTTCTCGTTGACCGGGTTCGGGAAGGTGAAAATCTGGTTCATGCCTGCTCATAACCAGTATAACCCGGAGAGATTCAGGTATTTACGCGCGGGCTGGCCTGCGGGGCCCTGGGTCGATCATTCGTCCAGGGGCGATCCTAAACGGATCTGGACGAATGTACGATTGTCGGCGCGGGCGATAGAGGGAATGATCAGCATCGGGGCCAGGGCTAAACCCGGCTCCCAACATAGGCTCGGGCGAAGCCGCAGACATCGGCGCCTCCCGCCGTCCGAGCCACTCTAACCGGCCCTTTCTGGCACGTACCCCTGCCCGTCCCGATTGGGCCAAACCTGGA
>DATFDC010000109.1:0-2588 GCA_035252415.1 Solirubrobacteraceae bacterium | reverse complement strand
CGTGTGGCGTTCGGGCGCCGCGTCATAGGTGAAGCGGAAGGCGGCCGGCGCGGTGACGATCACCGAGTGGCCATGCGGCACGAACGGGTGGTCATCGGGGTAGCCGGGTGGCTGATACTCGTGCTTGACCGAGGCGATCGGGTAGGCGCAGGCGTGCGGGATGTGCACGCCGGCGGAGCCGAAGCCGACGCCGGCCATCGTCGCGGCGAGCATCATGAAGCCGCGCGCCTCGACGTCCTCGGGGTCGGCCACCGCGCGGCGAAGGTAGCGGCCCCCGAACTCGAGCGCCTTGGCCGACCACACGTCGGCGACCGGGTTCGAACCCTGGTATGGCGGCCGATCGTCGGGTGATGCGGGACGATCTCGCGTGTCGAACGGCTTGGACAAGAACGACTCGGCCGCGTGGCACACCACGTCGAGACCGGTCGAGGAGGTGACCTCGGGCGAAAGCGACCGGGTCAGGTCCGGATCGACGATCGCCTGCGTGGGACGCAGGTAGCGGTGTGAGATGCCCGTCTTGACCTTGAGATCGGGGATGTCGAGCACCGCGACGGTTGTCGCCTCAGAGCCCGTTCCTGACGTGGTGGGGATGGCCAGGTGCGGCCTGAGCGGCGAGGGTGGCTTGCGTCCCTGGCCGACCGGCGCATTGACGTAGTCCATCACGGGCGCCGGGTGGGTGGAGACGAGATTCGCCACCTTGGCCGTGTCGATGCTCGAGCCGCCGCCGACCGAGACGAACCCGTCGACGTCATGCTCGAGCGCATAGTCGACCGCGGCCTGGAAGGAGTCGATCGTCGGCTCGACCCGCGAGCGGTCGTAGAGCACGACCTCGATACCCTCGGCCTCGATCGCCTTTTGCACGCGCTCCGGGTAGCCGGCCGCGGCCACGCCCGGATCGGTGACCAGCATCGCGCGGCGCACGCCGAGTCGCTTGAGCTCCCAGCCGGCCTCGGCCGAGGCGCCCCGGCCGAACTTCACCGGCGTGGCCTCCATCGTGAAGATCGTCTCGTGGTGTGGACTCATCGGGACATATCGTCTCAATCGTCGAGCAGGCCTGCGTCCCGGAGGTATTCGCGAAGTCCCGCCGGCGACTCGAACTGGATCGCCAGCATGCCGACTCCGCGCGCGGCGGCCACGTTCTTGGGCGAGTCGTCGATCAGAAGCGTGCTGTGCGCGGCGAGGCCGAAGCGGTCGAGCAACAGCTCGTAGATCCGCGGATCGGGCTTGGCCACGCCCTCGAAGCCGGACACGACCGTGCCGTCGAACCAGCGCAGAAACGGGTAGCGATCGAGGCGGTCCGGATACGTCCATGTCTCCATGTTGGTCAGCGCGTAGACCGGGACCCCGCGCTCCTTGAGCGCCCGAAGGATCTCGACCGATTCATCGATCGGTCCGGCGACCATCTCCTCGCTGCGCTGGGGCCACGCCCAGATGTGCTCGGCGTACTCGGGATGGGCCTCGACGAGCGGAGGAACCGTCTGCTCCGGAGGCACGCCGAGGTCGTGGGCGTGGTGCCACTCCATCGTGCACACCTCGGACAGGAACCGGTCCATCTCCGCCTCGTCGTCGAACAGCTTGCGGTAGAGGAGGCGTGGGTTCCAGTCGAGCAGCACGCCGCCGAGGTCGAACACGACCGCGGCGGGCCGGCCGTTGGCGTCGGGCGACGGCATTGCCGCTTAGTGAAGCAGCGCCTTGCCCTCCCAGGCATCGGCGAGCAGGTCGGCCAGCAGCTCCGAGTCGGCCGCGGCGAGGGTGACCCTGACCGCCGCCAGGCGCTTGCCCCACATGACCTCCGCGCACACCTCCGGGTGCGCCTCGACCGCGGTCAGGATGCCCGGCTCGTCGAGCATCACGTTCATGTGCTCAGGATCCCAGAGGGTCGCGAAGATGCGCCCGGCCACGCGGAACGAAGGCCGGCCATGATGATCCTGCTCGACGGTGTCGGGCAGGGCGAGGGCGAGGCGGCGGGCTTCGTCGGTGCTGACCATGGGGTCAGGGCAGATCCATGTCAGCGAGCGGCCAAGTTATGCTCGCATCGATGCATCTGGCCGAGCTTACCCCGCCCGAACAGCGGGTGCTGGGATGCCTGATCGAGAAGCGCTGGACGACCCCCGACCAGTATCCGCTGTCGCTCAACGGCCTGCGCCTGGCGTGCAATCAGTCGACGAACCGTGATCCGGTCACCAGCTATGACGAGACGACCGTGCGGGAGGCCGCGCAGCGCCTGTGCCTGTACGGGCTGGCCCGGCTGGCCAGCGGTCACGGCAGCCGGGCGACCAAGTACCGCCACCTCGCCGAGGACGCGCTCGGCCTCGGGCGCGAGGAGCTGGCCGTCCTGGCCGTGCTGCTGCTCCGCGGGTCCCAGACGCCCGGCGAGCTGAAGTCCCGATCCGAGCGGATGGCGCCACTCGGATCGCTGGCCGACGTCGAGCGGGTTCTGGACACGCTGAGCGAACGCGATTACGTCCGGCGGATCGGCCGTCGGCCCGGGCAGAAGGAGGACCGCTTCGAGCATCTGCTCGGAGGGACGGGCGGTGGCGATCACGGCATGGCCGCCGAAGCGCCACCGCCGGCCGTGCCCGCGAGCG
>DATFDC010000108.1:0-11515 GCA_035252415.1 Solirubrobacteraceae bacterium | reverse complement strand
TGCCGCGCGTCGGCGAGCTGCACGTGGTGCGCGCCCAGTTCTCGTTCGCGCTCGACTCGCTCGAGCCGGCGTCGAACATCCGCCTGTCGGCCGAGCTCGAGGGCGGCGCGCTGATGGACGTGGGCTGCTACTGCGTGAGCGCCACCCGGCTGATTGCCGGCGAGCCCGAGCGGGTCAGCGCCGAGCAGTCGCTCGGCGGGGACGGCGTCGACGTCGCCTTCGCCGCCACCATGCGCCACCCGAACGACGTCATCAGCCACTTCGACTGCGGGCTCGCGCTCGACAGCCGCGACCTGCTCGAGGTCGTCGGCGACGCCGGATCGCTAATGCTCAATGATCCCTGGCACTGCCGGAACCCGGGAATACAACTGACCCGCGGGAACGACACCGAACGCATCGAGATCGAAAGGGCGAACTCCTACGGCCTGGAGGCCGAGAACTTCTCGGCCGCGATCCGGGGTGCAGCCAAGCCGCTCCTGAACCGCGACGATGCCGTAAGTCAAGCCCGCACGATCGAGGCGCTGTACCGGGCCGCCGACACGGGCCAGTCGGTCACCCTGGCCTCTCTATCCTGACAGAGACCAATGGCCTCGCGTGCCTCAGCCGCCCTGGGCGAGATCATCCGCCAGCAGCGTGAGCTGGCCGAGTTGTCGGTGCGTCAGTTCGCCGAGCTGGCCGGCATCTCGAACCCGTATCTCTCGCAGATCGAGCGGGGGCTCAGGGCACCCTCCCAGAAGGTGCTCGACGGGATCGCCGAGGCCCTGAAGCTGTCCTCGGACGCCCTCTACGAGCAGGCTGGGATGGCGCCACCGGGATCCGAGCCGGACGCCAACGCCACGCTCGAGGCGATCGCCGTCGATCCCCGACTCACCGCGCGCCAGCGCAAGGCGCTGGCCGAGATCTACGAGTCGTTCGTCGCCTCATCGCCGACCGGGAAGAGGAACTCGCATTAGCGCCAAGGCTGCAATCGTCACGGGCGCGGCGAGCGGGATTGGCCGCGCTGTGGCCGAGCGGCTCCAAGCCGACGGCATGGACGTGCTGGCCGTCGACCTCCGACCGGACGAAACCGGGCCGGGCATGTCCTACGAGGCCGATCTCACCGACGCAGCCGCCAACGAAGCCGCGGTCAACGAAGCACTGAACCGCTTCGGCCGGCTCGACGTGATCGTGGCCAACGCCGGGATCCAGCACGTCGCCCCGATCGACGAGTTCCCGGTCGAGAAGTGGAACACGATCGTCGCGGTGCTCCTGACCAGCCCGTTCCTGCTCGCGAAGTACGCCTGGCCCGCGCTGAAAGCCTCCGGCGCCGGCCGGTTCGTGGCCATCGCCTCGGTCCACGGCCTGGTCGCCTCTCCCTACAAGGCGGCCTACGTCTCGTCCAAGCACGGCGTCGTCGGCCTGTGCCGGACGCTCGCGCTCGAGGGCGCCGAGCACGGGATCACCGCGAACGCGGTGTGTCCCGGCTACGTGCGCACGCCGCTGGTCGAGAAGCAGATCGCCGACCAGGCTCGCGCCCACGGGCTGCCGGAGGAAGAGGTGATCGAGAAGGTGATCCTCCAGCCCCACGCGGTCAAGGAGCTGATCGAGCCGTCCGAGGTGGCCGGCGTGGTGTCGTTCCTGGTCAGCCCGGCCGGGAAGATGTTCACCGGGGCCCCGATCACCCTCGACCAGGGCTGGACCGCGCGCTAGCGGGTCTCCGGTCGACCCACTAGGTCTGCGAAGCCACCTCTTCGCGCAACGGGCGCAGCGTCGCCTCCAGCCGCAGCAGTTGGTCGAGCATCGCGCCGGCCGCCTGTTCCATCACATCGTTGGCCTGCACGACCCCGTCGTCGTCGATGAACTGCTGGTAGAAGGGGATGTTGACCTGCTCGATCACCGGCATCAGCCGGACCGCGGTCACCACCTGCTGGAGCTGCTCGACCGAGCGCGTGCCCGCCGCCACCCCGCCGTAGGAGACGAATCCGACCGGCTTGTAGCGCCATTCGTGGTGCAGGAAGTCGATCGCGTTCTTCAGCGACGCGGGGTAGCCGTGGTTGTACTCGGGGGTGACGAACACGAACGCGTCGGCGCCGTCGACCTTCTCGCTCCACTCATGCGTGTGGGCATTCACGTACTGGCGAAGGCGCGGGTGGTTGGGCTCGTCCAACAACGGAAGCCGGAACTCGATCAGGTCGATGACAGTGAGCTCGAAGCCGCCGTGCTCGGTGGCGCGCCGAATGAACCACTGGGCGACGGACTCCCCGCCACGACCCGGGCGGGTGCTCGCGATGATGATCATCAGTCTCGGCACTCGCGGCAGAGTACCCGCCTGAGCCCTCAACGGAACCGGACGAGTGCGATCTGGCCGCTCGCGGTGGAGGGGCCATCCGAGATCGTCACCGACGCGCCGAGCTGGTTCCCGTGCGCATGCTCGAGCATCGAGCGCCCGGCCGAGGTGAGCGAGAAGATCAGATACCCGACGCTGCGCGCCCCGAGCAGCTCAGAGCCGGTCGACGCGATCACGGTCTTGCCCACCGACACCGTGGTCTTCGTGTGACAGGGGGTGCTGGCCAGGCACTGGGCGAGGATTCCGCCCACCCCGTTCGGGGAGACGAAGTCGGTCAGGCCGAGTAGCTGCAGCGACGGGGACTGGCTGGCCGTGCGCGCCGGCGCCGATCCGCTGGTCGAGAACGGGACCAGCGTGATGTACCGGCTGAAGCTCAGCTTCGAGACGTCCTGGCCGGTCATGTGCACGAGCAGGCGATGGTTCCGGGCATGGGCCAACAGCGAGCGACCCTTGCCCGTCAGCGTGAAGTAGATGAGGCCGCCGCCCTGGGCCGGGATCTGCTCGGTGCCGGTACGCGCGATCACGGTGCGCCCGGAGGTGATCGTCACCGCGATGTGGCACGTGCTCGAGTTGAAGCACACCGCCGGCAGGCCGCCAACGCCGCTCTGGGACACGAACGCGCTGCGCCCCTCGATCCCGATGTGCGGCCCGACCGATGCGGTGCCGGTCGTGGCCAACACCTGGCCGTTCGATCCCACCGCCTGCACCTCGAACACCGGCATGCCCGTGTTCGCCGCGATCCCGGTCTCGAACCCGCGCCAGCGCCCGCTCGCCACCGGCGACAGCGAGCCCGCGCTCGAACCGGCCAGCACGCGCCATGACGACACCGTGGTGGCGCCATTCCAGCTCGCCCACACCTGGGTCGTGCCGTCGTTGTTCGGCGCCGCGGCGATATTCGGCGTGGTGTTCGGCTGCCCGCTCCAGGTCATCCGGTAGGCGCGGTAGCTCGAGGTGTTCGAGGTGAAGCGAGCGTCGAAGATCTCCCTGCCCGACGAGCTGAACTCGGTGAAGTAGGGCTGCTGCCCCCAGCCCACGAACACGTCCCCGTTCGGGAGCACCTGGGCGTTGCCCTCGAAATGGGTGCTGAGCGACGGGCTGTGGGTGTACTGCCGCACCAGCGACGCGGTCTTGCGCTTCTGGTTGACCGAGATCCGAACCGCCCGTGCCTGGTGGACCGTCGGCGGCCCTCCCCCGTCGTCGAACATCGTGATCGATCCGTCGGGCTGCTCGATCGCATTGTGCTGGAACGCCACCGACGCGTTCGACGCCCACTTGAAGCTGCTCCGGTTCGAACCGAGCGTCCAGATGATCGCGCCGGTCGAGCGGTTGATCTTGTAGACCGCCCACGTGTTGCGCATCGAGACGAGCAGGTTGCCCGCGCGGTCGAGCGCGATCGAGTTCAGGTGGTAGGGGTCGTACACGTGCCCCGGGTGGTTGGTCTTGAAGAACGACTCGCTGATCGGGACGTGGTCGAGCGCGTGCCACTCGAACAGGACCAGGCCGGTCTTGATGTCGATCTCCTGGACCACCGCATCCATCAGCGGTTTGTTCAGGCTGCCGTAGTGGACGGGCGAGACGCCGACGATGTAGGCGTCGCCCTGCGGCGTGACCAGGAACTCGTGCAGGTCCATGCCCTGCAGCCCGTTGGCGGCCTGCACGGTGGCGATCTGCTGGTACGCGCTGTTGTAGATGACCCCCTCCCCGCGGCCCGAGCCGTTGTTCGTGAAGCCCTGCCACCAGGTCAGCACTGGCTGCGAGCCCAGTTGCTGGACGCGCAGGTCGGTGGCGAGCTGGTTGGCCGGCAGCGGCTGGAACCAGATCATCCGGCCGGACGGGTCGAGGATCATCGGGCCGTTCTGGAGCGGCCCGAACTGCGGGGTCACGAAGATGTCGCCGTTGTAGGTCGCTTTCGAGCGGCGGTTGACCGTGATCGAGGCCGGCGTCAGATCCGAGCGCGTGTGGAAGTGCTGGACGCCGTTGGAGCCCGCCGGCACCATCGTCAGCTTCATCGGGTTGATCGTCCCGAACGGCGTGATCACGGTGAAGTGAAAGCTCCCGTTCGAGCCGCCGACGATGTTCAGCCCGGTGGTGACCGTGACCGTCTCGCCCGCCGCGAAGGGCTGACTGGGGATGAAGCTCCCGCCCTGCCCATCGGAGTCAGCCTGGATCGCGCCGCTATGCGACCCGCTGCTCGAGCCGACCACCTGGACTGACCCGATCTGGCCCGCCGGGATCCCGCGGAACGTGATCTGGGTCTGCGGCAGCGCGCTCGACGTGTTGGGCGAGGGGTAGACGCTGACCGCCGGCGGCTGGGCGAGGGCACCGGGCGCCGCGATCAGCAACACGAACGCCGCCACGGAGGTGGCGGCGAGTGCCCTGCTGACCCTGGCCTTCAGTTGTCTGAGAGCGTCCTGCAACCTCTGATCAAACCCGTGAGCCGCACAAACGTTGCGGCTCGCAATGTAGCTGGCGGTCCGTACGGTTACCGTTCGGCGGCCGACCAGTAGGGTTCCGCGCCATGCGCTTCGCCTCGGTCCTCCATGACGGCGCGCCGCTGGCCGTCCTCATCGACGGCGAGCAGGCGATCCCGCTCGAGGGCGTCCGCGAACTCGGCATCGAAACCCCGCTCTCGCTCCTGCGCGATCCGCCGCTCAATCGCGGCTCCGCCCTCCCAGCGCAAGCCGTCCGCCGGCGGGCGGTCGTGCCCCGCCCGGGCAAGGTCGTCTGCGTCGGGCACAACTACGTGGCGCACATCGAGGAGACGCAGCGGGAGCGTCCCGACTTTCCGGTGTTCTTCGGGAAGTTCCCCGCGACGCTGACCGGCCCCTACGACGATATCCCGCTTCCGCCCGAGAGCCAGGCGATCGACTACGAGGGCGAGCTGGTCGTGGTGATCGGGGAGCGAGGACGGCGGATCCCCGCCGAAACCGCCCTAGAGCACGTCGCGGGCTACGCCGTCGCCAACGACATCTCGATGCGCGACTACCAGTACAGGACCCACCAGTTCCTCCAGGGCAAGGCATGGGACGCCTCGACCCCGGTCGGGCCCGACCTCGTCACGCTCGAGGACATAACCGAGCCGCTCACGCTCCAGACGTTCGTCAACGGCGAGAAGACCCAGGACACGAGCACCGAGTTGATGGTGTTCGACGTGGCCACCCTGGTCAGCGCGGTGTCGGTATTCGCCGCCCTCGAGCCCGGCGACCTGATCCTCACCGGCACCCCGGGCGGGGTGGGGTACCGCCGCGAGCCCCAGCTCCTGCTGAAGCCCGACGATGTGGTCGTGGTCGAGATCGGCCAGGTCGGCCGGATCGAGAACCGCTGCGTGGCCGAGCAGGATCAGGCCACGTAGGCCGCGAGCACGTCCCGCACCGCGGCGGCGAACCCGTCCACGTCCTCCTCGGTGGTGTCCCATGAGCACATCCACCGGACCTCTCCGGCCGCCTCGTCCCACACGTAGAACGGATATTCGCGCTGCAGCAGGGGGATCAGCGCGGGCGGCAGGATCGCGAACACCGCGTTGGCCTGCACCGGGCGGGTGATCTGAATCCCCGGCACGTCGCTCAGCCCGTCGGCCAGCCGCGCGGCCATCCGGTTGGCGTGCCGGGCGCAGCGCAGCCAGAGCTCGTCGGAGATCAGCGCGTCGAACTGGGCGGCCAGGAAGCGCATCTTGGACGCCAACTGCATCGACTGCTTGCGGACGTATAGGAAGTCCTGCGCGAGCTGAGGGTTCAGCAGGACGACCGCCTCGGCACCGAGCAGGCCGTTCTTGGTGCCACCGAACGAGACCACATCAGCGCCGGCGGCCGCCTCGCGCAGCGGCACGCCCAGCGCCGCGGCAGCATTCGACAAACGTGCGCCATCCACGTGCAAGAGCATGTGATGCGACCCCGCCACCTCGGCGAGCGCCCGCATCTCATCCGGGGTGTACAGCGTGCCCAGCTCCGTGCACTGCGAGATCGACACCAGGTGCGGCTGCACCGCGTGCTCGTCGCCGACCCGGGCGATCCGGCCCTCCACGAGCTCGGGGGTCAGCTTGCCGTCGATCCCCGGGACGGTCAGGACCTTCACTCCGGCGATCACCTCGGGCGCGCCGCACTCGTCCACGTTCAGGTGCGCGGTCTCGGCGCAGATCACGGCCTCGAAGCGCCGACAGGCGGCCCGCAGCGAGAGCACGTTGGCGCCGGTGCCGTTGAACACGAAGAACGCGCTCGCGTCCGAACCGAACTCCGAAGCGACCCGCGCCTCCACCGACAGCGTGTACTCGTCGTGCCCGTACCCGAAGGCGTGGCCGACGTTCACGCGGGCGATCGCCGCGAGCACGTCGGGGTGGATAGTGGCCGAGTTGTCAGAGGCGAACCCGCGGCCGGCGTTCAAGCTCACGCCGCGAGCTTAGCTTTCAACGAGCTGTAGAAGATCGACAGGGGGAACTCGTCGTCGCGGACCTGGTCGATGTAGGGCCGCGGATCCTCGACGTCGGTGAAATCCCGGGCCGACGAAACCCAGCGCGATCCCGCCGCCGGCGGCACGCTGTCGGCGACCAGGTCATGGGCCGCCGTCCAGTGCTGGAGCTTGGTCCGGTCGATCCCGCGCCGGTACAGCTCCTCCACCTCACCCCGCAAGCCGGCCACGCCCTCGGCCACCCGGTCCCACTCGATCGTCAGCTGGTTGTCGGTCCAGTGCAGGTAGCCGTGCCGGTGCAGGTAGGCGAACAGGAGCTGCCCGCCGAGACCGTCGTAGTTACGCACGCGCGAGCCGGTGATCGGGAAGCGCAGCAGCCGGTCGAGCAGGATCGCGTACTGGACGTAGCGCGCGAACGACACGCCCTCGGCCTCGAGCTCCACCGCCTGCCCGAACGTGGTCAGATCGCAGCGCAGCTCCTCGAGCGAGTACATCCAGTACGGGGCGCGCTGGCGGATCATGAACGGGTCGAAGGGCAGATCGCCGTGGCTGTGGTTGCGGTCGTGGATCAGGTCCCACAGGATGTAGGCCTGCTGGGAGATCGCCGGGCTGGCCAGCATGCAGGCGGCATCGGGCGGCAGGTTCAGCCGCAGCAGATCGGCCGCCTCGCCAGCCACCCGGCGCAGCCGCGCGGACTCGCGATCGCAGAAGATCGCGCCAAAGTGGCTGACCGGCCGGTCGGCGACTGACACCGTCTCGGGAAAGAGAACCGCGCACTCGCTGTCATATCCCCGAGTCGCGTCGACGAGTTCGACCGGCACGAATTTCGCGTTGTCGAACTGGGTCCGTTCGAGCGACGCGATCCACTCGGGCCACGGCACTCGGACGATCAGCGCCTCGAAGCAGGTGTCCCGCGACCCGTTCTGCTTGTACATCGGGAACACGACCAGATGCAGCGTCCCGTCGGCCCGCTGGAGCTCGGGGCGGAACAACTCGAGCGCGCGGGTGAAGTCGGGCTTACCGAAGCCGTCGCCACACCAAGCTCGGAGATCACCCACCACCGCGTCCAGGTACTCGACATCGTGCGGGAAGCGCGGCAGCAGCTCCTCGATCGCGGCGACCATCCGGTCCACGTGACCCCGTGCCGCCTCCCGGTCGGCATCGTCCTTCAACGATCCGTCCGGGGCCTGGAGCTCGGCCAGCGCGTTGGTCTCGTCGCGCAGGGCGATCCAGGCGGGCTCGCCCTCGACGCCGGGCTGGCGCTCGGCGACCGGCCACACGCCGCCATCGGAGCGGGCAACCCAATACATGATGTTCAGCCACAGCGCGCGGTGATCGAGGTCCTCGATGCAGTCGTCCCCGAACAGGTCGGAGTCGGCCAGCACGACCACGCGGCCCTGGCCATGCCGGGCGGCCACGATCAGCGGCCGGTTCGGCGCCGACGCCGTCGGGTGGGTCCGGGCCAGCACGGCTGTGCCGTTCGAACAGGAGATCGTCGTCGACCGGTACAGGCAGGCTGCCTTCACGCGCACGAGCAGGTCGCCGACACGTCCCCGCTCCCCCTCTCCCAGATCGGCCAGGATCCAGCTCGGCGCGTCGCGGTAGTGCTCGTAGTCCTGCACGGTGTCGTTCTCGAGGCGCAGGCGGAACCGCGCCAGCAACTCGTTGACGTTGTTGCCGTACTTCTCCTGCTCGGTCTCCCCGAGCACGACCAGGCCGCCCCCCGCGGCGACGAACGCCTCGATCGCGTCGAGCTCCTCGCCCGAGAGCATCGGCGAGCCGGTGCCGGTCGTCCGCTCCCATCTCGGATCCGACGGATGGGCGATGACCAGCACCTCGCGGTCGCGCAGCGTCTCGGCGTTCAGGGGCTGATCGACGTTCGCCATCACCGCGAAATCGCGCGCGGCCAGGGTGGCCGCCGCGCGGGCGTACGAGGCATCGGCCGGATGGGCCGGCTGCATCGTGCGCGCCAGCTCGGGGCGGATCGTCCACGCCTCGTTGTGGGACTCGTCGAAGACGACACGGGCAAGCGTTCCGGAAGCGTTCATGTCAAGAACGCTACCCCGGGCTCCGGCGGTTGTCGATGGCGAAATCGATGTAATCTCTGCAATGAATCGCCGTATGGATGCCCAAGATCGTCAGATTCTTGCACTGCTTGTCGAGAATGGCCGGCGCACCTACGACGACATCGCCCGCCGCGTGTCGCTCAGCGCGCCCGCGGTCAAGCGCCGGGTCGATCGCCTCCGTAAGCACGGCGCGATCCAGGGCTTCACCGCGGTCGTCGACCACAACGCCCTGGGCGACCACACCGAGGCGCTGGTCGAGCTGTTCTACGCCCCGGGCACCCTGCTCGACCAGGTCGCGGACACGCTCAAACGCCATCCGGAGGTGGTCGAGGCGTGGAGCGTGACCGGCGAGGCCGATGCCATTGCGCGCGTGCGCACCCAGGACAACGCCGACCTCGAGCGCCTGATCATGGACCTCCAGCGCGACGGGCTGGTTCAGCGCACCCGCTCCCAGGTCGTCCTCTCACGCCTGGTTCACCACTGACGATCAGTGGAGCGTCAGCTTCTCGACGCTCGGCTCGCCGTACGCGTTCGGCTCCACGACGACGTCGATACGGACCTGCCGGCCGGCTTTGAGCGCCCGGACGTAGCGGCGCTGCACGCGGAAGCGTGCGCGCACCTTCCAGATGCGGCTGGTCGAGCCGGTGAAGTGCCTGACCCCCACACACGAGTACACCCCACAGGGCGCGGAGTTGACGAACACCGACACGGCATCCGCGAAGTGGCAATCGAGCGACACCGGCAGTCCGGTCCTGACGAGCTGTCCGATGCTCACCCTGCGCGCTCGGATCTGGCATGGGATCGGGTTGAAATCGACGGCGGCGGGGCTCGGATCCGGCCGGCCCAGCACGTCGACCGCGCGCGCCTGGAACTGGTAGTCGGCTCGCTTGTGCGGTATCGCCCGCGACCACCCCGCGTCATCGCCCGGGCAGGGCTGCCAGCTTGGCGCGCGGCCGTACGGCACCAGCGAGCACTGCACGACGTCGGTCCCATACGGCGAGTCGTCCCGCCAGTTCACGTCGAAGTCCGGATGCCAGACCGAATCGCCTGGCCCGGCGTCCAGGACCGTGTCCGGCGGGGTCGCGTCCACCGCGAAGTCGAACTCGGCCGAGCCGGCATAGAAGCCCTCCGCATCGCGGACCTCGGCGATGAAGTCGTGGACGCTCTGCTCGCCTGTGCCCGAGAGCGGAGCCGGGGGCTGGTAGCTCGCGCACACCTCCGCGGCGCAGCCGGGAAGCGGCGGCCCGCAGGTACCGAGGTCGGCTTCCGTCCCGATCCCGCACTGAAGCGTGTCGCCCGGCTGCCATCCGCTCACCTGAACCCCGAACGTCGGCTGCGGGTCGGCGGTCACTTGCCCATAGACAAACCGGGGCGGCGTCCCCTGAAGCGTGCCGCCCATCGGCGGCGGGGCGATCGTCACGGTCGCGCAGCCGGGGCCGCTTGGCGTGTCGCTGCAATCGGCGCTCGCGTTGCTCGGCAGGGCGAGCAGCACCCATGCCAGCGCCAGCACCGGTAACGCGCGCAGGAGCGGCCGCACGCGCGTCACAGCTTGAACCTCCATACCACAGGGGTCGGGTAGGTCTTCGGCGAGCGACAGGCTGCCGTCCCCCGGGCGATTGCCCAGGGGACGCGCAACCTTTGCCCCCTACTGACGAACGGCAGTGAACTCAAACCGTTGCCACCTCGGAGTCCGATTCAGCGCGTGACCGTGACCGTGAGCGTGATGGCGCGAGAGCGCGCCTTACCGAGCACCGTGACCAGTGTCAGCCGGTAGACGCCCGGCGCGAGCCGGTGATGTCTCAGCGTCCTGACCGTGAACTGGCTGGATCCACCCGGCGCGTTCACCCGCTGGTTGCCCACCACCACCCACACCACCCGGGTGTGGTGCCCGTGGCCGCGCTTGCCCTTTACGGTGCGACGGGCGATCAGCACATTGAGCTTCCCTGCGCCGGCCAGCGTGATCCGCACGGTGATTCCCCGGCGGGAGGACGTGCTCCGGTGTGCCGCCCGCGCCGAGCGGATGACCGGCGGCTGCCCGCCGCTCGTCCCCGTGCCGGTCCCCGCCCCCGGCCCCGTGCCCGTCCCGGTGCCCGGACTCGAGCCCTTGGTGGAGCGGCTAACGGTCTCGCAGCCGTTGACGGGGTCGGTGGCGACCGTGTCGAGCGCGTCGGCATGCACGATGTCGCCGCCCGGCCCGCAGCCGATCTGTTGTGCCACACCGTCGTCGGCGTTGATCGTGTCGTTGCCGGTCGGGCATGAGTAGATCGCGCTGCAGCCGCCGTAGTCGCCATAGACGCTCGCCGGGCCGGCGCCGTCGGGGCCGGCGGTGTTGATCGTGTCGTCGCCCGGGCCGCCCTCGAGCGTGTCACGGCCCGGGCCGCCGTAAAGCGTGTCGTTGCCGTCCTGGCCGTCGAGCGTGACCGAACCGGTGCCCGCAGTCAGCGTGTCGTCGAGGGCGGTGCCGAACACGTGGTCGATATCGGGCTCGACGTTGTCCTGCTCACTCGGCTGCCCATCGTTGGCGACACCGTCGAGCGAGACATTCACGCCCCCGGACGCGTTGACATAGGTGACCTCGTCGTCGCCACCACCGCCCGTGTACGTGTCGGCGCCCGGGTCGGTCATGTCCTCCGGCGGCGGAGACGTCGGAACCGTGTTCCCGACGTACGTCCATCCCATGTAATCGTTGCCGGCGCCCCCGTTCTCGGTGTCGTTGCCCGCC
>DATFDC010000107.1:0-4976 GCA_035252415.1 Solirubrobacteraceae bacterium | reverse complement strand
CCGGTCCCCTACATGGGCTGGAACACCTACTACGGCGTGGGTGGCGTGTTCGACGAGCCGACGATTCTGTCAGTGGCCCGATCACTGCTCGATCGCGGCTTGGCCCGCGCCGGCTACCGCATCGTGTGGCTCGACTTCGGGTGGGCGAGCGGCAAGCGGGACGCGCGAGGACAGTTGATCGTCGATCCCCACCAGTGGCCACACGGCTTGCCGTGGCTGACCGGCTGGCTGCATCGCCGTCATCTGCTGGCCGGGATCTACACCGACGCCGGCCGGAGCGGGTGCCGTGAACAGGGCGTGGGATCGCTCGGCCACTACAGGCAGGACGCCGACAGCTTCGCCGCGTGGGGGTTCGACGCGGTCAAGGTCGATTTCTGCGGTGCCGGTCAGGAGGGGTTCGATCCGAGGCCGCTCTACGTGCGCTTCGCGAAGGCGCTGGCCGATAACTCGAGCCATCGGCGACTGCTGCTCAACGTGTGCAACTTCTGGGTCCCCGGACAGATCGACGGGACTCGGCCCACCTACGCCAACTCGGCCTACGCCACCTACCGGTGGGCTGCGCCGATCGCGCAGAGCTGGCGGACCGACACCGACATCGGCTTTCACCGCAACATTCAATGGGTCAACGTCCTGCGCAACCTCGACCACGACGCCGCGCACCCCGCGGCGGCCGGTCCGGGGCACTGGAACGACCCCGACTACCTCGGCCCGGAGCTCGGGATGACCGCGGCGGAGGCCCAGGCCCAGCTGTCGATGTGGGCGATCTTGGCCGCGCCGCTGATCCTGGGCAGCGATCCCCGGGCCCTGGCGCCATCGACGATCACGATGCTCGAGAACCGCGAGGTACTGGCGGTCGACCAGGACCGGTTGGGCGTCCAGGGCAGGATGATCGCCGAGCAGGGATCAGCCCAGGTCTGGGCCAAGCCGCTCGCCGGCGGCAAGGTCGCGGTCGCGCTGCTGAACCGGGGCGCGCAGCCGCTGAGCATCGACACCACGGCAAGCCGGGTGGGTCTGGCCGCGGCGCGGAGCTACCGAGTGCGGGATCTCTGGGCGCGCGAGACCACGACCTCGCCCGGAGACATCGGTGCGCTGGTCGAGCCCGACAGCGTCGTGCTCTACCTGGTGGCGCCGGGCTGAGCGATTCGGCCCGCGCCGCGCGAGTAATCGGCCACTCGACCACTCCGCTGCGCCCAATGGCACATCGGTGGCGCCATACGCGAGTGAACCGCCGTTCACGCCCGTGGGCGGGGCGAGTGGCGGAAAACTCGCGGCGGAGAGGCTCCGGGGATGCGGTCAGGCAGCAGCCTTGACCGGCGTGACGTCGCCGTCCGACCAGTCGCCCCAGACGACCTTTGACGGCTTCACCTGGTAGCGGTACACGGTCCCCTCTTCGTTGACCATGTACGTGTCGACGTCATCGGCGCGGTTGTGCAGGATCAACCGCTGGCCCGACTCGGCCAGCCTGACCAGGGCCTTGATGCTGGCCACGTCCACGGGAGGCCAGCCGAGGTCCTCGCCGCCGACGATCGGGACGATCATGTGGCCGTATTGGGCCATGATGCGGAAGCTCTCCTCGAACGGTTCACTGCGCTTGCGCAGGAAGGCGTACAGGGCAATCGCGACCGAGACGAGGAAGCCGATCGAGGCGAGCCAGCGCAGCAGGGTGATCGTGGGTGAGATTCCGAGGACGGTCACACTGGTCGCCTTCGACCCCGGCGCTGTGGCGACAGCTCCGGTCTGGGTCTGGCTGTAGTTGAGCTTCGGCGGGCCGGCGGGCGCCACCCCCGCGGCGGGGGCACTCGAGGCATTGCGCGATACGCCGGTGGCCACCAGCTGTGTGGGCGAGAGCTGGAAGCTCAGCGCCGGAACGAAGCTCGAATCGACTGGATGCCCGGCGACGGTGCCCTTGACGTGGATCCGGGGCACGACCGAAATCGTGTAGCTCATGGAGTTGGACCCGCCGGTCAACTCCCCGACCTTCGTGAGGAGCGACCGCAGGCGAGGCACGTCGAGTGTCACCTCAGTGCCGGTGCGGGCGCCGGTGAAGCGAGTGGATGGGGTGAGCACGAAGGTGCGTTTCCACCCGCCCGGCCCGGTGAGCTGAAGGAGCACCTTCTCCGTCCCGGTGAATTCGGCCGGCGCGTTGCTGCTCAGGCCGTAGCCGATGCTGATTGCCACCTGGTGGACGAGCGACAGGAAGATCGGGTCGCCGGTGTTGACCGCCCCGTCCGGATACACGAGCCCGCGGCGTACGTGGGCGCTGTAGCCGAACTCCACCTGCTGGCTGTAGGGAATGCCGGCCGGGACCGGTTTGCTGGAGGGACGGGGGAATGCGATCAATCCGAGCACGAGAAAAACCGCGGCGGCGAGGGCCGACGCGGTGAGGAGCGCACCGAAGTTGAAGGGGCGTTGATCTCTGGGACTGTTCACGATTGGGATTCCCGGACGACCGGATCCCGTCGCGCCTTGCCGGCGGCGTCTGCGCCGCCGGCCGCTCTCTTTGACTCCGAAGATGGCTAGGAGGGCGACCACCGCGCACATGAGCGCGGCAGCGATTGGCGTGTGGAGCATCTGGAGCACCCGGCCACCGTGCGGCACATGCAGCCACAGCTTGCCGAGGAGCTCAGAGCGAGTGGGACGGACAGGATCGATGAAGTGGTTGTTGTCTCCCTTGAATTCATACGAATTGCCGTCCTTGGCGATGATGCGGTGAAGCACCACGGTCTTGAGCGCGGTGCTCCAGTACGCGACGATCTCACCGACCCGGTACTCCGACTCGGGCCGCACGATCGCGAGGTCGCCGGTGTGGAAGCGCGGCTCCATGCTCACGCCCCGGGTGACCACATAGCGGGTGGACCCGCCGATCGTGGTCGGGGCGAAGTAGAACCACGCCACGCCCGCGACGATCAGGAGCGCGAGCGTAGCCAGGCCGGAACGCAGAGGAATTCGCTTCAAGCTCGTTCTCATCCGCTATCCGGCCGAGGCGGAGGGGGAGAGCCCGGACCGTATGTCCGGGCTCTCCCGTCCGCTTAGTTGATCGCCCCGCCTGCGCCGAGCGTCTCGCTCGTGCCGGAGCTGTTGTTACCGACGACCGACAGCTCGAAGCCGTTCACGGTGTCGGCGAGGACACCCGAGGTCGCAGTGCCGGGCGAGCTCTCGAACTCGCACGTGACGTCGGTGCTGCCGCTGGCGAAGGTACCCGCGGTGCACGTCCCGGACTGGACAATGGTGCCACCGGCACCGTTGTTACCACCACCATCGGTGACGGCGCCCGTGAAGGTGTAGCCGCTGCTGAAGTCTCCCGTGAGGGTGACCTTCACCTCGTCGACGAACTGGCCGTCGGTGCTCAGCGCGTAGTTGACCGCGGTGGCGGCCGCGCCGGTGACGGTCTCGCTGCCGAAGCCGATGTTGGCGTTGTTGCCGTCGAGGCCCGTGATACTCGCCGTGAAGGCTGCGCCTCCGGCAGCGAGCAGGGCAATCACGGCCACGGCCGCGATGATCCTTCTCGTGTTGCGCTGCATTGTTGTAGTGACCTCCGTGTTGGTCTTTGGTGTGGCCCGCTGACCGACGGTCACCTACAAACCATTCGTCCGTGAGCAGCGGTTCTCTGCTCAATGTCATCGTCCCGACATGCCCGACCCTTATCCGTAGTAGCTACGGATCGAAGGTGCGGGTTAACCGCCTTTGCGCAGGGATGATCAGGTGCTATCGCGCGGGGGAAACGGTGTGCGCGACCCGGCCTCGGCGGCCTGAAGTACGCGCCAGCGCGACGCCTGACAGGCACAGCAGGCCGCCCGGAAGCACGAGCACGGGCGGCACCTCGCCGAGGAAGACCCAGCCGAAGAGCAGCGCCAGCGGGGGCACCAGATAGGTCGTCGAGCCCATCCGGCCTGCCGTCGTGCGAGCCAGCGCGTAGGCCCAGGCGACGAACCCGATCGCGGTCGGCGCCACCCCGAGGTAGATCGTCCAGACGATCGTCGGGGTACCCGCGTGGCCGATCTGGCGGACGAACGTTCCCGCGTAGGGGAGGCAGCTGACCGCGCCGACCGTGCAGGCCAACCAGGTGACCATCAGCGGTGAGGTGTGACGGAGCACCGGCTTCTGGGCGACCACCCCACCGGCGTACGCGAACGCCGCCACCACACACAACACCACGCCGAGGATCTCGTGCAGGCCGTGCTTGGAGGTGGCCAGCCCGATGATCACCGCGCCGGCGAACGAGACCAGGCAGCCGGCGAACAACCGCGACGGGAAGCCTTCGCGCAGGATCAGGCCGGCGAAGATCGCGATCAGGATCGGGCCGACGTTGACCAGCATGGCCGCGGTACCGGCGTCGATCCGGGTCTCGGCGGCGTTCAGCGAGACGTTGTAGAGCCCGAACCAGAGCACACCGCAAACCACGATGCCGGCCAGCTGACGGCGGCTGGGGAGGGGCTCGCGCCGGATCAGCACGAGCAGGCCCAGGGCGAGGCTGCCCACGAGCAGGCGGCCGAGCGCGAGCGCGCCCGGGGAGAGCTCGCGGTCGGCGTAGCGGATGGCCACGAACGCAGAGGCCCACAGCGCCAGGGTCAGGCCGACGGCGCTCACGATCAGGGCGCGACCGCGGGGAGCGCGGGCGGCTGTGGCCAGAGCCGTCATGGAACGAGAACGGTATTGGGGGGCCGACCTGTGAGATCGCCAGGCGGGCATACTGAGGTTGTGGCCGAGCATTCGAGCCCGGAGACGATCCGGACGCTGTTGACCGAGACCCGCACCTGGGCGGTGATCGGCTGCTCGCCCGATCCCGGCCGGGACTCCCATCGGATCGCGCGGCTGCTCCAGGACCGCGGGTTCCGGGTCATCCCGGTCAACCCGAACGTGACCGAGGTGGTCGGCGAGCGCTGCTATCCGAGCGTGGGGGCGATCCCGGACACCGAGGCCGTCGACGTGGTCGACATCTTCCGCCGGGCCGACCGGGCCGGCGCGCACGTCGACGA
>DATFDC010000106.1:0-3208 GCA_035252415.1 Solirubrobacteraceae bacterium | reverse complement strand
CGTCCACGCCGTCGTCGAACGACGCGAACTCCTCCGCGTAGCGGCGGTTGTTGCGGCTCCCGCCGGCCACCGCGCGCTCGTCGGCGAGAAGCTCGAGCGCGCCCTCGATCGCGGGCACGGCCCCCGCCTCGACCACCGCGGCCAACCCGCCGGCCAGGGTCAGCTCGTGCAGATGGCCGAGCAGGCCGAAGCCGGTGACGTCGGTCATCGCGTGGGCGCCGGCCGCTCGGGCCGCCCGCGCGCCGGCTTCATTGAGCTCGGTCATGACTCCAACCGCCTGCGCGACGACCTCGTCGCTGACCAGCCCCTTCTTCAACGACGTGGTCACCGCGCCGGCGCCGACGGGCTTGGTCAGCACCAGCGCGTCGCCGGTCCGCCCGCCGGCGTTGGTGATCAGCTCGGCCGGGTCGATGACGCCGGTCACCGCGAGGCCGTACTTGGGCTCGGGATCGTCGATCGTGTGGCCGCCGACGATCACCGCGCCGGCCGCGTCGACCACGTCGTGGCCGCCGCGGAGCACCTCGCCGAGCATCTCCGCACCGAGGTCCTCGACCGACCACGCGACCAGGTTCAACACGCTCACCGGCCGGCCGCCCATCGCATACACGTCCGACAGCGCGTTGGTGGCGGCGATCCGGCCGAAGTCGTACGGGTCGTCGACGATCGGAGTGAAGAAGTCCACGGTCTGGACCAGCGCGAGGTCATCGCGGAGCCGGTACACGCCGGCGTCGTCGCTCGTCTCAGCGCCCACGAGCAGATTCGGATCGGCCGCGCGCGGTAGGGCTCGCACGATCGGGGCGAGCAGCGCGGCCGGAACCTTGCACGCGCAGCCCGCGCCGTGGGAGAGCGAGGTGAGCTTGACCGCGGTCACCGGACGATCATGGCAAAGCCCGCGGGTAGGGTCTCCCCGTGCTCGACGTGTTGCTGACCGCCGCCACTGCCCCCGCTCACCTGCCGGGCGTCCTTCACGACCTCGAGCCCACGCTCGACCGCTTCGGCTACCTCGCCCTCGGACTGGTGTTCCTCGAGGACTTCGGCGTTCCGGTGCCCGGCGAGACCGTGCTGATCGTCTCGGCGATCTACGCGGGCACGGGCCGGCTGAACATCTGGCTCGTGGCGGTGATCGGCTTCGTGGCAGCGGTCCTCGGGGACAACGTCGGCTTCGCGATCGGGCACTTCGGCGGCCGGCCGCTGGCCGAGCGCTACGGCAAGTACATCTTCCTGACTCCTCAGCGCCTCGACAAGGCCGCGGACTTCTTCGACCGCCACGGCGGCAAGGTCATCGTGATCGCGCGGTTCGTCGAGGGCCTGCGTCAGGCCAACGGGATCATCGCCGGCATCACCGGGATGCACTGGACCCGGTTCATCCCGTTCAACATGCTCGGCGCGGCGCTGTGGGTGGGGGTGTGGGTGTCGATCGGCTACTTCTCCGGCAGCCACATCAACAGCATCTACGACACGGCCACGCGCTACCAGCTGTACTTCGCGATCGTGGTCGGCCTCGTGATCCTCGCCTTCATCGGGCGGCGGGTGTGGCACTGGCGAAAGGAGAAGGCCGAGCGAGAGGGCGCGCAGTCCGGCTGAGCCCTACGCGTTCTGGGCCTCGCGAAACGCCTGGCGTGCCTTCTCGATCGTCTCGAGCGCGGCGTCGCGGCCGGCCCACCCCTTGACCTCGGAGTGCTTGTCTTCGTCCAGGTCCTTGTAGACCTCGAAGTAATGCCCGATCTCGGCCCGGAGTTGACCGGGCAGGTCGTCGACGTCGTCGATGTGGTTCCAGCCGGGGTCCTCACACGGCACGCACACCACGTGGTCGTCGGGCCCCTTCTCGTCGGCCATCTTGAACAACCCCACGGCCTTGGCCACCACGATGCACCCCGGGAACGTCGGCTCGGACACGCACACGAGCACGTCGAGCGGATCGCCGTCCGGGGCGAGCGTCTCGGGCACGTAGCCGTAGTCGGTCGGGTACACGACCGAGGCCGAGATGAACCGGTCGAGCTTGATCGCCCCGAGCTCGGGGTCGTACTCGTACTTGTTGCGGCTGCCCTTGGGGATCTCGACGATGCAGGTCAGCTCGTAGTCGCTCACGGCGAGGCCACTTAGTTCATCTCTCCGCGGGCCACCGACAGGCACGCCTCGCAGCGCGGCCAGGGGGGATCCCACGGATAGCCGGTCACGTCCTTGCCGCACAGCGCGGTGTCGGGGTCCTGCTCGGTGACCAGGTGGCAAAGCTCCTCGAAGCCGTCATCGCTGATGCCCGGCCGATTCCGGCACTCCGGATGCACGTTGGGAAGGACGGCGGGCCGAGCTGCGGTCGGTGGCACGGCCGCAGCATAACTGGGGACGAGCCGTCGATCAGGAGGGGACACGCTGGTCTGCTACCCATGGCCCGAGTCTCCTAACGGCGGGCTCCGGAGCGGCCCCATTAACAGCGCGAGCGGGCGCTGTGGCCCGCTCGCAAACTGCAGATCGCGCTCCCCTTTCCTTCATAGGAGCCCCAGGACTTACATGTCAGGCCTGGCAGGCAAGACACTCCCGGCCCCGCACGCGAGACCGAGTGGGGAGCGGTCTGGGTTCAGCCTAGCGGCTCTCCGTGGGCTCGCGGGTCTGTTCTCAGACCGCCTGGGCGAGCAGCTCGTCCGCCACCCCGCACAGGTCGGCGTCGAGATGGCCGCAGAGGACGTCTCTGAGCAGGGCTCGCAGGTGTTCGGTGAGCTCGTCGACCAGCGCATCGACGCCCGGATGGGCGGGGGCCAGACCACCGATCACCGCCCGCTCGAGCGAGATCGCGTGGGCTGTCCGATCCACCACCCTGGCGCGTTCCTCGGGTCTGGCGCAGATCGCGGCCAGCCGGCCCGCCAGGCGACCGCTGGCCGGCCCCTCGGGCTCGAGCAGGGCCCGCAGAGCCAGCAGGTAGTCGGTCAGCGCCTCGAACGGCGCCAGCCGCTCACAGCCCATCTCGAACCGGGCCAGCGCCCAGGCGATCTCCCCGCTGCGCGGCGTCCGGCGCGCCACCAGGTTGCAGAAGCCCCGCAGCTCGTCCTCCTGGTCGGCCGCGATCAGCCGGGGCAGCCCGGGCCGCCCGCTGCCGCCCAGCGCCACCGAACGCCAGGCGCCGGCGTCGATCCGGGTCCACGCGACCGGCCCGAGTGCGTTGCCGCCGCGCTCGAACAACCTGAGCGCAGTCAGCGTGCGCCGAAAGCGGGAC
>DATFDC010000105.1:0-3122 GCA_035252415.1 Solirubrobacteraceae bacterium | reverse complement strand
AAGCGCCTGCACGTCAGGTGCGTCCGCGTCGACCACGCGGAACGACGGGGATCGGAGGGTTTCCCAAAGGCCGGCCCTGATCTTGTCGCCGTCAGCGGACATCAACCACACCCACTGGGCGGACAGGGACTCGACCTTGTACCGCGCGCCGCCCAGCTGAATCTCCGAGCCTGAACCGAACCGAAGGCCCCTAAACACGCTGCACCTCTTGGATGCGGCGCGTCCACACCATCGTTGCCTCGCGGAGCGGCTGAGTCAGGTCGCACCCGACCCAGCCAAGCCACAGCAAGTGGCCGAGGACAGGGACGAGAAACGGACTTGAGCTCAGCAGCCGGATCTCGGCGATCGGACGAGGGGTGTGACAGTGAACAAGGATCGCCGGCATCCACCGATCGAACTGCGGCGGCCGCAGCCGGTAGGCAGTGATCCAGCCGATGTTCGCTGCGAGGGTGCGATCGGGTTCGGTCCGCAGCTCGTACGCCCAGCCGGCGGCCTCGCACAGGCTCTCCGTGAGCCTGAACGAGCGAGCCTTCCGATCGCCCCTACTGGCTCGCTTCGTCGAAACGTCGAGGCCGTGTCCCGTCAAGTGGTGTATGAGGATCGGGTCATCCTCGGTTGATGGTTATGCGGCTATGACGTCGACGACCTCCGGGGTTTGCGGTTCGATGAGGCGGCGGGTGGCGGTGATGACGTCGAGGCTGAGGTAGCGGCGTTCGCTGGTGAGCCACTCGTCGTGTTGTTCTGCGAGGACGGCGCCGACGAGGCGGATGACGGATGGGCGGTCGGGGAAGATCGAGACGACGTCGGTGCGGCGGCGGATCTCCTTGTTGAGCCGTTCCAGCGGATTCGTCGACCAGATCTGGCGCCACACGGCTTTCGGGTAGACAGCGAAGCTGAGCAGGTCGGGCTGAGCCTGCTCGAGCAGGTCTGCCGCGGCCGGGAAGCGCTGCTCGAGTTGGGCGATCACCCGCTGGTACTGCTCGTCGACCTGATCGTGGTCGGGCTGGGCGTAGATCGACCGCACCAACGTGGCGACGGCGGGCTGGGCCTGCTTGGGCACGCGGGTGAGGAGGTTGCGCATGAAGTGGGTGCGACACCGTTGCCACGACGCGCCGGGCAGGGTGGAGCGGATCGCGTCGACCAGGCCGGGGTGCGAGTCACTTGTGACCAGCTGCACGCCGGAGAGGCCGCGGGCGACGAGGCCGCGCAGGAAGCCCAGCCAGGCGGCGCCGTCCTCGCTGGTGACGATGTCCAGTCCGAGGCTCTCGCGCACGCCCTCAGCGTTCACCGCGGTGGCGTGACAGACGCACGTGTTGCAGATCCGCCCGCCCTCTCTGACCTTGACGACCAGGGCGTCGAGCATCAGGTAGGGGTAGGGGCCGGCGTCCAAGGGGCGGGTGCGGAAGCCCTCCACCAGCTCGTCCAACTCTGAGGCGAGCCGGCTGACTTGGCTCTTTGAGATGCCCTGGATACCGAGTTGGCGCACGACCTTGTCGACACGCCGGGTCGAGACGCCGGCCAGGTACAGGTCCGCGACCACCGAGACCAGTGCTCGTTCTGAGCGGCTGCGCGGCTCCAACAGCCAGTGCGGGTAGTAGCTGCCCTCGCGCAGCTTCGGGATCAGAAGCGGGATCGTGCCCACGCGCGTGTCCCACCGCCGCTCGCGCGATACCCGTTGCGGCTGTTCACCCGATCGGGGCTGCGCTCGCCATACTCCGCGCCGCAGGCAGCGTCAGCCTCGGCGCTCATCAACGCGGCCACAACGCCGCTGACCAGCTCACGCAAAAGGTCGCCATCGGCGTCGACCAACTGCTTGCGGATCACGTCCATCCCAGGCATCGTGGACTCGGCCATCGGGAGCTCCTCTCTCTTCGAAGACTTGGCGGTCTTGAAGAGGATGACCCCGATGGCCACTACCGTCCAGCAGCGGCCCTACGGGCCGCCCGCCGCAGCTCCGCCAGCTCTCACAAGGAGCGCTGCGCTGCGGCGGAAACCCGCGACTCGTACACCACATGCGGGGACACTAAGCCGTGAGGCGTGGCCGGGGCACAGCCAGACCGTGACGCGATAGCGGAGCCGCACCTCCTCGGTACGCCCCCGGGTGCGATCCAGGCAGATCGCGCACACCGCACGTTTCGTCGACAGGTGGCGCGCCTTGTAGAGCGTGGGAAGCGGATACATGTCGCCAATGAGTGTGACGGGCGAGCTGTCACACGTGGGTGACGAGGTGTGGCAAGAGCGTCCCAAAACCGCAAATGACAGATGAAAATGACGCCAACTGTCGTTTTCCAGCCAGACCTCTGGCGCCGCCCCGAACGACTCGAACGGCGCCGCCACGGCCGCCCGCGACCGTCCTCCGCGCCCCCTACCCCGCCACAGCCTCCGCCGCCGTGACCAGCCGGCCGCCGCGATCGGCGGCCCACGCGAGCACGTCGGCGTACACGCGGTCCCAGCCGCGCGCGTACTCGCGGCTGAAGCGGTCGGTGTGCCACAGGATCGCCACGGTGCCGCCGACCGCGGCGACGTGCTCGAGCAGGCGCAGCGTGCGCTCGAGGCCGGCGCGGGGCGTCAGGCCGAGGTATCGCGGCTCGGCGAGGGTCGCATCCATGACCGCCAGCGGCAGCTCGACCAGGTCGAGCGCCCGTCGTTCGCCCAGGTGGAACGGCCGGTAGGGGAACGAGAACCCGGCCCGCAGGCCGATGGCGTCGCCGTAGCCCTGGCTGGAGTCGTAGGCGAAGCCGAGCCGTTCGAGCTCGGGCAGCGTCGCGTGCGTGTCGTGGCGCAGATAGTGGAAGCGCACCCCGGGCACGCGGGCGCCCGTGAGCGCCTCCAGCCGCTCCCGCTCGGCGGCCAGGAGCTCGAGGCGCTCGGAGGTGAGGTAGCTCGGGTGCAGGCCGACCTCGTCGCCCTGGGCGGCGATCTCGGCGACGATCGCCGGCCGCAGCCGGTCGTAGACGGCCGGATCGGGGCCGTCGGCGGGGTGGTTGTGCCCGGCCATCACGAAGTACGTCGAGCGCCCGCCGTGCTCGCGCTCGATGGCGGCGATGCGCTCGTACGACCAGTTCGGGTCGGTGCCCGCCAAACGCCGGACGGGCGCGGCGGCCAGCCCCGCGGCCTCGGCG
>DATFDC010000104.1:0-2969 GCA_035252415.1 Solirubrobacteraceae bacterium | reverse complement strand
GCCGGTGGCCCCCGCCCCCCTGGGCACGGGCGATCGCGGACACGTCCACGCGCTCGTCGCTGGCCCTGAGCGACACCTTGCGCGGCGGCCCGCCGTTGTCGGAGAGCCGCTGGCGGATCAGCGCGGCCACCGCGGTGCCCTCGACCGCGCGCAGGTGGTCGATGACGCCCTCCGAATAGCTCTCCTCGGCGCCCGACTCGGCGAAGTCGGCCGCGTCGAGTTCGGTCACGGTCAGCCGGCCGTCGTCGTAGCGCGCGACCTTGGACAGCCCCCGGGCCAGCAGGGCGAGCTTGCCGAACGGAATCCCTTCGTAGACCCGGCGGTAGATCTCGTGCACGTCGACTCCCGCGTCGATCAGGTCGGCGGCCATCTCGTGCGCCCGCGGACCGGTGTTCTCGTACATGAAGCGTCCGGTGTCGGTGATCAGGCCCACGTACAGCGCCTCGGCGATGTTCAGGCTCGCCTCGACCCCGAGTCCCTGCATCAGGTCCCAGACGATCTCGGCGGTGCACGACGCCTCGGGCAGCACGTAGTTGACCGTCCCAAACCGCGTGTTGTCGTGGTGGTGGTCGATGTTCACGATGTGAGCCCCCGGCCGGCGGAAAGCCTCGGCCGGGTTGCGCTCGAGGTTGCCGCAGTCCAGGAACACGATCGTGCGCTCCTCGAGGTCTTCGGGCGGCGCGCTGACCAGCCCCGAGAGCGGGAAGAACTGGTACTCGTTGGGGAGGGGGAACTCGCCCGCGTCGATGAACATCAGGCTGTCGCGACCCTGCGCGGTGAGGATGTCCTGCATGGCGATCAGCGAGCCGAGCGCGTCGCCGTCGAGGTTCTCGTGCGTGACGACGATCAGCTTGTTCGCCGAGCGGAGCTCCTCGAGGACCTCGTCTCGCCTCGACGCCCCCGCACCGTTCTCACCCATCAATCCGGTCCCCGCCCACCCTGGTCGAGCAGCTGCGTGATTCGCATGCCGCGATCGACCGACTCGTCGTATTCGAAGGTGAGCATCGGGGTGTGCTTGAGCGACAGCTCGGCGGCCACGCGCCCCTGGAGAAAGCCGTGGGCCGAGCTGAGGCCGTCGAGCGTCTCCGCTCGCGCCTTCTCGTCCCCGAGGACGCTCACGTACACGCGCGCGTGGCGTAGATCGGGACTGGTCTTGACAGCGGTGACGGTCACGAAGCCAACTCGTGGATCCTGCAAATCTCTGGCGATCGCGTCGCTCAGCACTTCGCGCACAGCCTCATCGACGCGCCGCATCCGGCCGTCGCCCATCCTATCCGCTCCCCTGCAATCGTGTGCGGCCGGGGCTCACGGCGCTCACGCGGAGAGATCCTCGACCGAGGCGACGATCCGTTGCACGTGCACGTTGTCGGGCCAGCGCGCCTCGATCCAGCGCTCGAGGTTGTCGGCCGCAGCGGCCAGCACGGGGAGCGAGCCGCCAGTCAGCGCCGCGGTCAGCCGGGCGCGCTGCCACAGGTCCTGGTGGTCGACCTCGGCCACCGCGGCGCCCAGGCGGCCGTGGAGCTGGGCCTTGATCGAGGACAGCTCCTTGCGCTTGGACTTCAGGCTGCCGGCGTCCGGGAAGTGCAGATCGATCACCAGCACCGCGACGAAGCCGCTGCTGCCGGACATCGCCGACCACCCCGCCGCCTAGTGTGTGTGCGCGGGCGCGAGCACTCTCACACGAGCTCGCGTTCGACCTGACGCGTGGCGTACGCCTCGAGCACGTCGCCTTCCTTGATGTCGGCGAAGTCGCGGAGCACGACCCCGCAGTCGTAGCCCGACGCAACTTCGCGGACGTCCTCGTTGAACCGGCGCAGGCTCTGGATCTCCCCGTCGTAGATCACCGTGCCGTCGCGCACGAGGCGGACCTTCGACCCGCGGGTCACGCGGCCCTCGGTGACGTGGCAGCCGGCGATCGTGCCCACGCGCGAGGCGCGGAAGATCTGGCGCACCTCGACGGTGCCGAGCGTCTCCTCGACCTCCTCCGGCGCGAGCATGCCCTGCATGGCGTCGCGCAGCTCCTCGATCGCCCGGTAAATCACCGCGTAGTGGCGGATCTCGACGCCCTCGCGGTCGGCCACCGCGCGCGCGTCGCCGACCGGGCGCACGTTGAAGGCCAGGATGACCGCGTCGGAGCCCGCGGCCAGCATCACGTCGGATTCGGTCACGCCACCGACCGCGCCGCGGATCACGTTGACCGACACCTCGTCCTGCGGGAGCTTGGCGATCTCGTCCTCGATCGCCTCGAGCGACCCCGCCACGTCGGACTTCAGCACCAGGTTCAGCTCCTGTACGCCCGCCTTGAAGATGTCCTCGAGCGAGACCTTCTTGCTGGAGCGCCGGGCCAGGGCCTCGGCCTTCAGGCGGGTGGCCCGCTCGGTGGCCAGCTGGCGGGCTCGGCGCTCGTTCTCGACCGCGCGCACGTGCTCGCCGGCCTCCGGGACGCCGTTGAAGCCAAGCACCTCGACCGGCTCGCCCGGCAGGGCCTGGCCGACGCGGTTGCCCATGAAGTCGTTCATCGCCCGCACCCGGCCCCAGTCGGCGCCGGCCACCAGCGAGTCGCCCACCTCGAGCGTGCCGCGCCCGATCAGGATCGTCACCACCGGGCCGCGGCCCGGGTCGAGCTTTGACTCGATCACGGTCCCGGAGGCGGGCGCGTCCGGGTTGGCCCGCAGCTCCTCGACCTCGGCCATGACCAGGATCGTCTCGAGCAGGTCGTCGAGCCCCTCGCGGGTCTTGGCCGACACGTTCACGAACTCGGTGTCGCCGCCCCACTCCACCGGCTGCAGGCCGAGCTGGGACATCTCGGCGCGCACTCGATCGGGCTGCGCGCCCTCCTTGTCGATCTTGTTGACCGCGACCAGCATCGGCACCCCGGCCTCCTTGGCGTGGTCGACCGCCTCCTGGGTCTGGGGCTTCACGCCGTCGTCGGCGGCGACCACGATGACCGCGATGTCGGTCACCTTGGC
>DATFDC010000103.1:0-4977 GCA_035252415.1 Solirubrobacteraceae bacterium | reverse complement strand
CCGCTGCCGGTGCCGTGCGAGGCGCCTCGCTTGCGCGCGGCCGCCTTGGCGCCCTCGCGCCCGAGCGCGGAGCGCGTCTTCGAGTCGAGGTTGGCGATGCTCCGCTTGCTGCGGGCGCCGCTCTGCGCCTTCTTGACGTTCTTGCGGGCCGCCTGGCGTTGCTTTTCACTGGCCATGATCGAGCGATACCCGCACGCGCCGCCGATGAACCCATAGGCTGCGGACCATGACACCGGCCAACGGGACCTGGGACGTGGTGGTGATCGGCGGTGGCTCGGCCGGCGAGAACGTGGCCCAGTACGCGATCCAGGGCAGCGACCGGACCGCCGCCATCGTCGAGGCAGAACTGCTCGGCGGTGAGTGCTCCTACTGGGCGTGCATGCCGAGCAAGGCGCTGCTGCGACCGGTCGAGATGCTCGATGGCGCGCGGGCGATGCCCGGCGTATCCGCGATGCTGTCCGGTCAGCTCGACCTGCCCGCGGTCCTCGAGCGGCGGGACTCGTTCACCCACGACCACGACGACAGCGGGCAGGTGAAGTGGGCGGGCGAGGTCGGGATCGACGTGATCCGGGGCCGGGGCAGGCTGGCCGGGGAGAAGTCGGTCGAGGTCGTGGCCGGTGACGGCAGCACCCGGACGATCGCCGCTCGCCACGCGGTGGTCATCGCGACTGGCAGCACCGCCTCGATCCCCCCGATCGAGGGACTCCGGGAGGCGCATCCCTGGACCTCGCGCGACGTGACCAACCTGCACGAGGTGCCGAACCGGGTGGCGGTGATCGGCGGCGGGGTGGTGGCCTGCGAGTCGGCCACCTGGCTGTCCGGCCTGGGCGCCCGCGAGGTGACCATGATCGAGCCCGAGCCGCGGCTGCTCTCCCAGCAGGAGCCGTTCGTCGGCGCGATGATCGCCGAGCAGTTCGAGCAGCGCGGCATCCGGGTGCTGGTCGGGACCGGCGTCGACTCGGTGAGCCGGCCGGCGGCGAAGGGCACCGGCGTTGGGCGGATCCACGGCGGACCGGCCGTAGTCAACGCCGGCGGTTCAAGCTCGAGCATCGAGGTCGACGAGGTCGTCGTCGCGGCCGGCCGCACCCCGGCCACGCGCGACATCGGCCTCGAGCGCATCGGGGTGGACGTGAGCGAATCGCACGGGTACCTCGAGACCGACGACCACATGAAGGTCAAGGGTGGACCCGACTGGTTGTACGCAATCGGCGATGCCAACGGGCGGGCGCTGCTCACCCACATGGGCAAGTACCAGGGCCGGATCGCCGGCGACGTGATCGCGGCTCGGGCCGAAGGGCGGCCACTCGACGGCTCGCGCTACCGCGACCTGGCCGACCACGACATGGTCCCGGCGGTGGTGTTCACCAACCCGCAGGTCGCCTCGGTCGGGCTTACCGAGTCACGCGCGCGCGAGAAGGGGATCGAGGTGGAGGGGGTCGAGTACGACCTGTCGGGGGTCGCCGGCGCCTCGCTGCTGCGCGACGGCTACGTCGGCCGCGCCAAGCTCGTGGTCGACCGGGCGGCCGACACGCTCGTCGGGGCGACGTTCGTCGGCGACGACGTCGCGGAGTTGCTCCACAGTGCGACCACGGCAATCGTCGGAAAGGTTCCGCTAGAGGTCCTGTGGCATGTGGTGCCGTCCTACCCCACGGTCAGCGAGGTCTGGCTGCGCTTGCTCGAAGCCAGGCGCTGACGCGGCTCGCGGCTACGCGGCCCGCAGGAAGTCGCGCCCGCCGAGCACGACCGTGCGATCCCGACCGCCGCGCTTGGCCGCGTACAGCGCGCGGTCGACGCTCTCGAGCAGATCCTGAACGTCGAGCGGTGCGCTGGTCGCGACGACCCCGGCGCTGATCCGCACCGCGGGCAGCTCGGGACCGGTGCTGGTCTCGAGGCCGGCCCGAACCCGATCGATGAGCGCTTCTGCCCCCGCCGCGTCGCAACCCGGCATGAGCACGGCGAACTCCTCGCCGCCCAGGCGCGCGGCCACGTCGATGCCCCGTGACTCGACGGCCAGCAGGTGGGCCAGGTTCGCGAGGACCCGGTCTCCGACCAGGTGGCCCCACTCGTCGTTGACCTGCTTGAAGTGGTCGATGTCCAGCGTGGCCAGAGCGATTTCGCTGCCGTCGCGGCCCGCGTGGGCGACCTCGCGGGCGGCGTGCTCGTCGAATCCGCGCCGGTTGAGCAGGCCGGTCAGCGGATCGGTCCGTGCCTCGCCGGCCAGCCGCGCCACCAGCACCTCGTTGCGCCGCTCGAGCACCAGCACGACCCCGGCCACACCGCAGCCTGACACCATCACGTCGAGCCAGCGACCGGGGTAGGAGTCGGCCGCGGGCATGGCGAGCAGCGCGATCGCGTGGGCTACGGCCACACAGGCCAGAATCGTCACGGCTCCCCGGCGCCCGAAGAAGAACGTGGTCCAGAAGACCGGCAGCGCATACAGGACGGCGGCGTCGGTCGGCCCGGGGGTCGTAACCAGCGCGTACGCGATCAGCACCACCCCAAGCGGCCCCAGCAGCGCCAGTCCCCGCCGGGGGAACCGGGGCCCGAAGGCCATCAGCAAACCGAACATCACGAACACGACGATGACCGGGACGAGCGAGAAGGACGGATCGTCCGGCAGGACACCGCCGATTGCGCCGTCGATCCCGGCGATCCCGTAGATCGACGCGGCCGTGTAGGCCATGATCCGGCGGTTGGACCGGATGTCTGCCAGTGACGAAACCATCGCTCGCCATATCGGCGGCCCGAGCCGGAATCAGAAGGCTCACACGCGTGGATCGGCGGACGTTCTTCCCCAAGTCGGCCGGCCCCGGCTCGGGGCGGCCAAAATCTCAGTTGCAGCGACTGAGATTCTTCAGGAGACGGACTGACAGCGGTGGGCTAGGCAATCGGTGGGACGCCGGGATGGCCGGCGCCCCCGGCGCTACCCGGGGAGGGGCCGTCCAGGTCGAGCTCCAGCGGCGGGGCCAGCAAAATGACCTCGGCGGCCACGTCGCGGTGGGTGTCGAGGCCGCTGATCAACGACAGCGTGGGCCGCTCCAGGACCCTCTCGACGACCGAGCGGATCTCGTCCTCGACCACCTTGTGCAGCAGCAGCCGATGGGCGCGCAACCGTTCGTGCTCGCCCAGGGCGGCGAGCTGCCGCTCCGAGGCCGTCATCGTGTCCTGGAGGAGCACGACCAGGGTCTCGCTCCCAGCAAAGCGCGCCCGGGCATGGGTCGGTCCGCGGCCGAAGGCCGCCTTGTACAGGCGGACGGTGGCGTTGCAGATCTCGAGTAGCGGGCTGCCCGAGACCGCACGAGACTCGGCTCCGTCGACGGGCCCCTCATCGCCGGCAGGGGGAAGGATCCTCACGATCGATCCCCCTCTCGGGTGGCGAAGGGAACTAACCCGACTGCGGCTCGAGCACGAAGATCTCGAACGTCCGCGGCGGATCGAACACGATCTGGCTGTGGTAGGTGAGCACCCGGCGCCCGAGCAGCTCCTCCACCGCACCCATCGCCGTGGCGCCGACGGTCTCCTGGAAGCTCAGTCGATACTCGCGGACGAGGTCCGCCTTGCCGTCGGCCAGCAGCGTCTCCTCGTTGCGGGTCAGCCCACCCTCGAGGACCACGAACACGTAGTCGTCGAGGATCCACGCCTTGGCCGCGGTGGGGCCTCGGCCGTAGAGCTCCTTCTTCATCCCGACCATTGCGTTGGCCACCGCTGTGCGCAGCGAACCGCCGGCATCGCGCGGCATGCGGCCACCGGCCGACTCGATCAGCTCGCGGGCTGAAGCTTGTTGGGGTATGTGGTTCTGCTCGTCCACAGCGCGCATACGCTAGCGCCGGCTGGTGGGGAAGGCCACCGCTGCGCCATCGCTCCGGATCATGGAGAGTGAGTGATCTATCGGCCCCCGATGGGAGCGACGTCCTGCAGGTCAAGGTGTTCCTCCGGCGTGGGATTGGGAGTCATCCCGATCGCACCCGAATCGAGAGCGTCGCGATGACTCGATGACCCGCCCGCCGGCACTCCCCGCGGGGGGCACCTGGCCTGCAGCGCCAGATGTTATCGCGTGCGGCCGGCAAGTCCCATCATGCCCAGAACCTCACCGCGGCTGCGGAAAGCGAGCTAATCGCTGCGATGATTTTTGCCACGGTTGCCAAGCAACCGTTTAGTTGTCACTGACCAGGGGCATCGCTGACGGCGAGACTCTAGATGGCCGGTGCGGAGGCAGGGCCGCACAGGCAAGCTGTAACCATCAGCTTCCGAATTGGGCGCGCTCCCCGGCGTGGCGGGGAGGCCCGAGCACCGACGCTCGCGTCTCACTCCCACACGTCCACAAAGGGGGGGACTTGTCCTCTAAACGCCTCAAGTACTCACTGCTTGCGGTGCTCTTCATGCTCCCGGTTTCGATCGGGGCGGCCGCGGTGGCAACTGCCGCGGGGTCGAGTTCGAAGCCGACCAGCACCGCCACTCTGACTTTGTCGGTGAAGGCCAGACGGTCACTGGCACGCCAGCACGTCACCATACGTGCGCGGCGCCCGGCGACGCGCCGGAAGTCAAGCTATGCGCTGCCCGCCAGCTCGGGCAAGTGGAACTTCGCCAAGGCCACCGGCACGCTCAAGCTCAAGGGCGTGCTCGCCATCGCGGTTCGCAAGCGGTCGGTGAAGATCAACTCGGTGACCTTTACTCGTCCCGCGAAGGGCGCCGGTAAGTTGACGGTGAAGCTGGCCCGTCACAAGGTGAAGCTGTTCACGATCACCGGCCGGGCGCGGATCAAGCGTTCCACCACGAGCGAGACTATCCGCGGCCTGACCGCGAAGCTGACCAAGGCGGGTGCCACTCGCCTGAACCGCGCGCTTCACAGCCACGCGTTCCGCAAGGGCCAGAGCTTCGGCTCGTTCACCGTCAAGGTGAGCAACTCACCGGTCCCCGGCACGGCCGGTGCCCCGGGTGCGGGCACGGCGGCGCCGGTAACCAGCGCGTCCAGCACTG
>DATFDC010000102.1:0-9575 GCA_035252415.1 Solirubrobacteraceae bacterium | reverse complement strand
GTTCATGTGCGGCGACGGAGCCATGGAGGCCGCGGACGGCTACTTCCGGATCCTCGGCCGGATCGACGACGTGATCAACGTCGCCGGGCACCGGCTCGGGACCAAGGAGCTCGAGTCCGCGGCGATGGTCGTCGACGAGGTGGCCGAGGCCGCGGCGGTTCCCGTGGTCGACGAGATCCGGGGCAAGATCGTCGAGATGTACATCTCGCTGAAACCCGGAATCGGCGAGGACGCCGGCATCGACAAGAAGGTCTCCGATGCGATCGTCCGGGAGATCGGAGCGATCGCCCGGCCGAAGAACGTGTGGATCGTCAAGGACATGCCCAAGACCCGCTCCGGCAAGATCATGCGCCGGGTGATCGCGGCGGTGTCGAACTTCACCGACACCGGCGACGTGAGCACGCTGGCCAACCCGGAGATCGTCGACGAGATCCGCCACGACGTTCAGAGCAAGAAGGTGGCCAAGGGCGAGGTCCCGCGCGAGCTCTCCGAGACCGAGAAGCAGGAGATCGCCTCCTACGGGCAAGCCGAATAGGGCTCGGCTGCCGCACTGAATCCGTAGCTACCGCGCCCGGTCCAGCGACCGGGCGCGGTCCGCGCGGTGACGATTTGCCGTGGAGCGCCGGCCAGGCCGGCGATTTGGCCTGCGTGGCTCGGGTAAGTAGTTCTGAAGAGCTCGCAGAAGGAGAGGATTCCTGTGGCAGACACGGCAACAGAGAAGAGCCTCGAGTCCAAGCTCGAGGAGATGCTCGACACCGAGACGTTCGAGCCCCCCGAGGAATTCGCCAAGCACGCCCTCCTCGACGACCCGTCGGTCTACGACGAAGCCGACAAGGACTGGAAGGGCTGGTGGATGAAGCAGGCCAAGGAGCTGCACTGGTTCAAGGAGCCATCCGAGGACCTCGACGACTCCGACCCGCCGTTCTTCAAGTGGTTCAAGGACGGCAAGATCAACGCGTCCTACAACTGCCTGGATCGCCACGTCGAGGACGGCAACGGCGACCGGGTCGCGTTCCATTGGCGCGGCGAGGAAGGCGAAGAGCGCGATCTCACCTACGAGGAACTGCTGCGCGACACCCAGAAGCTGGCCAACGCGCTGAAGGACCTGGGGATCGAGAAGGGCGACATCGTCGGGATCTTCCTGCCGATGATCCCCGAGGTCGTCGTGGCGATGATGGCCTGCGCTCGGATCGGCGCCCCCCACAACGTCGTGTTCGGCGGCTTCTCAGCCGAGTCGGTCAAGGAGCGGATGGAGTTCTCTGAGGCCAAGGCGCTGATCACGGTCGACGGCGCGCGGCGCAAGGGCAAGACGGCCCCGATCAAGCAGCAGGTCGACAAGTGCATGTCCGGCCTCGACTCACTCGAGCACATCATCGTGGTCAAGCACACCGAGGCCGACTGCGAGATGAAGGACGGACGCGATGTCTGGTACCACGAGATCGTCGAGAAGGCCGACGACGAGTGCCCGGCCGAGGAGCTCGACGCCGAGCATCCCCTGTACGTGCTGTACACGAGCGGCTCGACGGCCAAGCCCAAGGGCGTCGTGCACACGACCGGCGGTTACCTGACCGGCATCGCGGCAACGCACAAGTACGTCTTCGACCTGCACCCGGACGAGGACGTCTACTGGTGCTCGGCCGACGTGGGCTGGGTCACCGGGCACTCCTACATCGTGTACGGGCCGATGGCCAACGGCGCGACCAGCGTGATGTATGAGGGTGCGCCCGACTATCCGCACAAGGGCATCTGGTGGGAGCTGTGCGAGCGCTACGGCGTGACCAAGTTCTACACGGCGCCGACGGCGATCCGCGCCTGCATGAAGTGGGGCATCGAGCACGTCGAGAAGCACGACCTGTCCAAGCTGAAGCTGCTCGGCACGGTCGGCGAGCCGATCAACCCCAAGGCCTGGCTCTGGTACTACGTGGTGATCGGCGGCGAGCGCTGCCCGATCGTCGACACGTGGTGGCAGACCGAGACCGGCGCGATCATGATCACGCCGCTGCCCGGGCTCGTCGACACCAAGCCGGGCTCGGCCACGCGGCCGTTCCCGGGCATCGCCGCCGAGGTGTTCGACGAGAAGGAGGGCAAGCCGGTCGACGACGGGCAGGGCCTGCTGGTCCTGACGCGCCCGTGGCCGGCGATGCTCCGCACGCTCTACAAGGAGGACGACCGGTTCGTCGAGACGTACTTCGACAAGTTCGGCAAGGAGACCTACCTGGTCGGCGACGCCGCGCGTAAGGACAAGGACGGCTACTTCTGGATCATCGGGCGGATCGACGACGTGGTGAACGTGTCCGGCCACCGCATGTCGACGGCCGAGGTCGAGTCCGCGATCGTCTCCCACCGCCAGGTGGCCGAGGCCGCGGTCATCGGGCAAGCCGACGAGGATTCGGGCCAGTCGATCTGCGCGTTCGTCACGCTCGAGGGCGACGACACCGAGGGCTCAGACGATCTGGTCAAGGAGATTCGCGAGCACGTGGCCGAGCGGATCGGCAAGCTCGCGCGGCCCAAGCGGATCATCTGGGCCGACGACCTGCCGAAGACGCGCTCGGGCAAGATCATGCGCCGCCTGCTCAGGGACATCGCCGAGGGTCGCGCGCTCGGAGATGTCACAACCCTGCGTGATCCCGACGTGATGAAGCAGCTCGAAGGGAAGATCCAGGAAGAGCAGAGCGCAGAGGAGTCCTAGACCCCCAGCCGACGGCTGAGATCCGCGACGTGGCGGCGCGCCACCGGGATCACCTGTCCGTCCGCGAACGCGAGCTCCGCCGTGCCGCCCAGCAGCGGGCGGAGCTCGACCGCGCGGGTCAAGTTCGCCACGTACTGGCGGTGCACGCGGATGAAGTGAAACGGCGCCCATCGCTGCTCGATCTCGCCCATCGTGGTGCGCAGCAGATAGCGGCCGTCGGCGGTGACGATCCGGACGAAATCGCCGTGCGACTGAACGTAGAGGATCGTGCCGCGGTTGATCAGCCGAGTCGCTCCGCCCCGCGCGCCTGAAACCGCGATCATCTCGCTCTCGCCCGCCGGCGGCGGCGCCGGGCGTCGGCCGTTCGCCTCCGCGGGCTGGTGCTCGGCCGCGTCGACCGCGGTCGAGATCCGCTCGAGGGCCTCTTCGAGACGGCGCCGGCTGACCGGCTTGCGCAGATAGTCGAGCGCGCGCAGCTCGAACGCGTCGACGGCGGCGCCGTCGTAGGCGCTGACGAACACGAGCTGCGGCGGGGAGGCGAAGCGCCGGAGCACACGGCCCAGCTCGACGCCGTCGAGATCGGGCATGCGGACGTCGAGGAAGATCGCGTCATACGCCTGGCTCGAGGCCTTGAGCAACGCTTCGTGGCCACCGAACGCGCACTCCACCTCGCGCACGGCCGGGAAGCTCCGAAGCAGCCGGGCCAGGTCCTCGAGCGGGGTGTGCTCGTCGTCGACGGCGAGAATCGTGAGCCGGTCGGAGCTCATGCCTCGACGGACCCGGCGAGCGCGGGCTGAGTGATCTCCCCGCGGAGGTTGGGCACGGTCATCACCGCGGTCGTCCCCTCGCCGACGCCGGACTCGATACGTAGCGCGTAGCGCTCGCCGAACGTGGCGCGCAGCCGGGCGTCCACGTTCGAGACGCCGATACCGCCGCCGGCGCCGGCCAGGACCGCCTCGAGTCGTTCGGGCTCGATCCCGACGCCGTCGTCGGACACCCGCAGCTCCACATCGCCGCCCACGATTTGGGCCGAGACGGACACCCGTCCGAGCCCGGCCTGGCGCTCGACCCCGTGGCGCACCGCGTTCTCGACCAGCGGCTGGACGGACATGGCCGGCACCACCGCCCCGCGGGTCTCGGCCGGCACGTCGACGGTCACGTGCAGGCTGTCGCGAAAGCGCGCCTGCTCGAGCCGCAGGTAGCGCTCCACGTGCTCGATCTCCTCGCCCAACGTCACATACGAACGCCCGTCCCGGAACAGGTAGCGGGTGAACTCGGCGAAGTCGATCAGGAGATCGCGTGCCTCCTCGGGGCGGGCATGGATGTCGCCCGCCACCGCAGCCAGCGCGTTGTAGATGAAGTGCGGCGAGATCTGGGCCCGGAGGGCTCGAAGCTCGGCCTGCGCCACGCGCTCCTCCTGCTCGGCGACCAGCGACAGCTCGACCTGGGCCGAGACCAGGCTGGCTGCCTCCTGGACCACGCGGAGCTCGTGATGGCTCGGCCGCCCCACCGTCCGGTAGAACGCGATCAGGGTCCCGATGCGCTTGCCCTGAGCGAGCAGCGGCGCCAGCACCGCCGAGCGCAGAGGACAGGTCGGATCGGAGGAGACCAGCCGGGGCACGATGTGCAGCCGGTTGTCGCCGGCGCGCTCGAGCAGCCGGGAGAGCAGATCCCCGGGCCGCACCTGGTCACGGCCCTCTCCGTCGATGGCCAGCACGGCCCGGGTGTCGGCCAGGGCGATCGCCGCCGCCCCGGTCAGCGCGCGCAGGTGCGGGACGGCGCGCTCGGCGTTGCGCCCGGTCAGCCCCTTGCGCAGGTGCGGCAGCGTGGTGGTGGCGGCGTGCAGCGCGGCCTGCATGGCCGCCTCGGGGATCCCCGCCGTGGTCGGCGCGTGCATGGCTCTCCACACCGCAAGGACGATCGCGGCAATTCCGATGCCCAGTCCTACGCCCAGAGCCAGGTCCATGGTGAGCCACTAACAGCGTACCGGCGGCCCGGTCAGTTGCCAGCGGGGGTCGTGAGGATCGTCACATTACTGACGGTCGCGCTCGCGCTTGTGTGACCGCCCGGCGGGCGCAATGATGGGAGGCATGACCGCCACCACGACCTTCACCTCCTATGAGCAGGCGCGCGAGCAGCACCGCTGGAACGTGCCCGATCGCTACAACATCGCGGTCGACGTGTGCGACCGCCATCCGCGCGAGAAGCTCGCGATGATCCACGAGGACTTCCATGGCCGGATCCGCGAGGTGAGCTGGGGTCAGCTCCAGGATGACTCCAACCGAATGGCCAACGTCCTGCGCGCCCACGGGGTCGAGCCGGGCGATCGGGTCGCGATGCTGCTGCCGCCGACGCCGGAGACCGCGGCGGCGTTCTTCGCGGTGTGGAAGGCCGGCGCGATCCTGCTCTCGATGTCGGTCCTGTACGGCGACGAGGGGATCCGCCACCGGGTGCGGGACTCCCAGCCCAAGGTGCTGCTGACCAACGTGGCCAACGCCCACCGGGTCGAGCGCGACCTGGTTGAGCACGTGCTGACCCTTGACGAGGAACTGCTCGGGCGTGGTACCACCACGTTCGAGCCGGTCGACACCGCGGCCGATGACCCCGCCCAGCTCTACTACTCCTCCGGCACCACCGGACTGGCCAAGGGCATCCTTCACGCCCACCGCTACGTGCTGGCCCACGAGGAGTTCATCTACTGCCACGACCTGCGCGAAGGCGAGGTGTTCCACGGCATGGGCGAGTGGGCCTGGGCGGCCGGGATCTGTCCGCTCATCGGCCCATGGCGCCTGGGCGCGGTCCAGGCCGTCTACCAGCGCGAGGGCGGGTTCGATCCGCACAAGCAACTCGACTTCCTGTCCCGCCACCGGGTGAGCAACGTGTTCGGCACCCCGACCGCGATCCGCTCGATGATGTCGATCGCCGACGCCGGCACCCGCTACCCGCAGAAGTTCCGCATCGTCTGCTCTGCTGGCGAGCCGCTGAACCCCGAGGCGATTCGCTGGTTCCGCGAGCAGTACGGGATCACCGTGCTCGACTACTACGGCCTGACCGAGTCCTATCCGCTGTGCGCCAACTTCCCGTTCATGGAGGTCCGCGAGGGCTCGATGGGCAAGCCGATGCCCGGCTGGGACGTCCAGATCCTCGACGAGGACGAGCGCCCGGTGCCGGCCGGCGAGCGCGGCGAGATCTGCCTGCGCGCCCGGTCGAATCCCCACTATCCGCTTGGTTACTGGAACCGCCCGGACGAGGACACCGAGGAGGCGTTCGGCGGCGACTGGTTCCACACCAAGGACGCCGCCCGGGCCGACGAGGACGGCTATTACTGGTACGAGGGCCGCGCCGACGACGTGATCATCTCGGCCGGGTACCGGATCGGTCCGTTCGAGGTCGAGTCGGCGTGCCTGGAGCATCCGGCGGTGGCCGAAGCCGCCGTGGTCGCCTCACCCGACGAGCGCCGCGGCAACGTGGTCAAGGCGTTCGTGGTGCTCGCCGGCGGGCACGACCCCTCACCCGAGCTGGCCGAGGAGATCAAGGCGTTCGTCCGCGACCGGCATTCCGCCTACGCGTATCCGCGGCTGATCGAGTTCGTGTCAGATCTGCCCAAGACCCTGACCGGCAAGATCAGGCGGATCGAGTTGCGCCAGCGCGAGCAGGAGCGCTAGATGACTAATTCCACGGTGATCGCCGTGGAGGTGGTGAGTTTCGAGGGATTCTGAGCAGCAAGGTCGAAGTCGGCGGTGCTCAAAACCACCGTCGACCCCTGCTCATAGCCGTGTTCTGCACCGCCGACGATCTCCTGGTTCGCGCAGGACTGTCCGGGCTACCGAGACCAAGCGGTGGTGCTTGACTCAACGCCAGTGGCGTCCCGGTGTCACGTGACATGCGGTTGTCCCGTCCACGTACTGGGTCAGCGTCGAGAAGATGTTGCAGTCACTGGAAGGGCTCGTGATAGGTGAGGGCGTTGAACACGCCGTACTCGGTCGGTTCGGTGTTGAGGTTCCCGTGGCTGCTGACCGGGGGATCAATCCGAGCGCGAACGCGCCCAGGGCGAGGCACACGAACAGGGCAGTAGAGCCCGCGAACGCAGCTTCAAAGCGTCACTCCTCCTCTGGTGACCAGCCCCCAAGAACCGCGGCCACCCGATAGAAGTCGTAGCGGAACCGCAAGCGCCCACGGCGCCTTCCGCGATGGCTCGGGGCATCCCGGCCACGGCGCCGCGGCGCGCGAGATGCCCGCCCAGATCCCGCCCCCGCCGCGAGGCTGTTATAACCGTTCGGGCCGGTTCGAGAGGTAAGGGGCGTAACGCGAGATGTATTCGGTGAGGCGGGATGGAGCGCGGTGGACCGTCGGCGTGGTGTGCTGGCTCGTCCTGCTGGCCCTGCCCGCGGCGGCGCACGCGAGCCTTTCCTGGTCGCCGGCCATCGCGGTCGACACCCATGCGGCCGGCACTGCCCTCGACGGCGTCGCGTGCCCCGCCACCAGTCAGTGCACCGCGATCGATGGTCATGGGCGGGAGATCACGTTCAACCCGCAGTCCCCCGCCGGCGCGACCGGCTTGGTGGTCGCGAGCTCGGCGCTGACCGGCATCGCCTGCCCGGGGGACACCCAATGCACCGCGGTTGACATCCAGGGCCAGGAGATCACGTTCAATCCCCAGTCGCCCGGCGCTCCGACGCCGACGTCGATCGACTCGGCGGGCAGGCTGCTGTCCGTGGCCTGCCCACTCGCGACCCAGTGCACGGCCGTCGACGCAAGCGGCGGCGAGGTCACGTTCGATCCGCAGTCGCCGGGGACGCCATCGGTGATCAGGATCGATCCGGGCAGCACCAACATCCTGGCCGGCGTCAGCTGCCCGAGCCCGACCCAATGCTCAGCCGTCGACACTGGGGGACAAGAGGTGACGTTCGACCCGCAGAGCGGACAGTTGTCGCGTCTCGCCCCGGTCGGCGCCAGCAGCAGCCCGGTGGCGATCTCGTGCCCCACCGACCAGTGTGTGGTCGTCGACTCCGGCGGGGGCGCGGAGACCTTCGGCCCCAACGGCTCATCCAGCGCGACGATCGACGGCTCGGTGGCGCTGACCAGCGTCTCGTGCTTTGCGGTCACGAGCGGCACGGAATGCGCCGCGGTCGACCTGCACGGCAACGAGGTGGCCTCCGTTGTGATCGCGCTCGGTTCTTCGTCGTCGATCCTCGCGGCGAACCCGGTCGGAATCGACGGCGACGGGATTCCGACCGCCGTGTCATGCGCGGCGGCAAATCAATGCACGGCCGTCGACACGAGCGGCAACGCGGTCACGTTCAACCCCGGTTCCCCGGGCGGCGCCACCCCGGTCGCGATCGACGGGACGACCACGCTCACCGGCCTGGCCTGCCCGACCGAGACGCAGTGCACGGCGGTCGATGTCCACGGCGTCGCGGTCACGTTCGCCCCCGGGTCGCCGGCGGCCCCCACGCTCGGGGCGATCGACACACAAGCCGCCGGCGTCTACGGCGTCGCGTGCCCGGAGGCCACGCAGTGCACGGCGGTCGACATCGGTGGCGGCGAGGTCACGTTCAACCCCAACGCGCCGGGCGCCCCGGTCCCCGTGTCGGTCGATCCCGGCCGCTCGCTCTACGGGGTGGCCTGTCCGGCGGCGTCGCAGTGCACGGCCGTTGACGACCTGGGGGACGAGGTGACGTTCAACCCCGCCTCGCCGGGCGCGCGGACGGCCAAGGCGATCGAGAGCGGACTCGGGCTGTCGGCTGTCGCGTGCCCGACCGCGACGCAATGCACCGCGGTCGACGTGGCCGGCGACGAGGTGACGTTCGACCCCGAGTCGCCGGGGACTCCGAAGATCGTGCGGATCGACGCCAACCCCGCGGTGTCGATCACCTGCCCGACCGCAACCGAGTGCAGCGCTATCGACGCGGCCGGGCGGGAGGTGCTGTTCGATCCCTCCTCGCCGGGCACCGCATCGCGGACCACGCTCGACCGAACCGGCCAGCTGGGCGCAATCGCCTGCCGCACGGCGACCGACTGCGTCGCGGTCGACAGCATCGGGCAGGCGTTCGAGGGCGATCCCTGGGGGACGGCGCGATGGTCGGTGAACCAGATCACCGGGGGAAGCCCGGTGGCCGCAGTCGCCTGCCCATCGGCGCGCGAGTGCGTGGCGGTCGACACCGGGGGCCACCAATCGGTCGGGTCAAGCGGACCGCTGCCACCGGTTCCCGGCCGGATTTCGCGGCCGAAGATCGCCGGGACGCCCCGCGCGGGTCGCGTGCTACGCGAATCGCACGGACGGTGGTCGGGCCGTGTGACGTCGTTCCGTTACCAATGGCAGCGCTGTAACACCGCCGGCCGGGCGTGCGCCTCGATCCGGGGCGCCACGGCGCGGACCTACCGGCTCGCCGCGAGGGACGCCGGTCACAGGATCCGGGTGCTCGAGTCGGCATTCGACATCACCGGCGCGGGCCCGCCGGCGAGATCGGCCGCGACCAAGCTGGTCCGGCCGCGGGTGCCGGTGGCGGCCACTCGGGTGTCGCTCGCCGGGGTCGCCGAACGCAGGCCGAAGCTGGCGTTCACGGTGACCGCCGGGCCGGGGGAGCCGCCGGTGAAGACGATCGTGGTCCGGCTCGCGCCTTTCCTCGACGTCTCCACGGGAGTTTCTGCGCTTCAGCACGGAATCGTCGTCGACTCGCGCGGGAGAAAAATTGCGGCCTCGATCGCCGTCAGAGGCCGGACGCTCACGCTCAAGTTGCGCAAATCCTCCAAACGCGTTCGGGTCACGATCGGCCCCGGCGCGATCGCGACGAGCCGGGCGGTGGCGAGACGCGCGCGGTCGCGCAAACTCACCCAGGTGAGGATGCTGATCGTGGTCACGGAGACCCGCGGCGCTGCGACTCGG
>DATFDC010000101.1:0-4684 GCA_035252415.1 Solirubrobacteraceae bacterium | reverse complement strand
CGCCACGGCCGCGCGCCTCGTCGTGCCACGACGCGTCCCGGCCTCCGCCGCGGCCGCGTCAGCCGCCACGACGGCCGGTTCCTCAGTCAAGCGGGGCCGCGAGAAGTAGCGACCCATGGCGAATGCGGCAAGGCCGACGATCACCACACCCAGACCGTGGAAGTAGCCCACCCACTCGAGCATGCGCCGGAACGAGCCTCCGTTCGGGGCGCCGATCGCGTAGATGTTCTGATCCCAGAGCAGGGCGACCGCCGGACCGATCGCGAACCACGCGCCCGCGATGAGCGCGACCCAGCCGGCGGTCAGCCCGCCGATGCGACTCGAGGCCGTCAACAGCATGAAGCCGCCGAGCACCGCCACGGCACCGGGCAGGATGTCGAGCCACAGACGCTGCATCGTGAAATGCCACGTCTGGTCTCCTCCGAAGGAATAGTGGAAGTACGGCCCGATGAACGGGATCAGGCCGCCCCATACGCCCAAGACGATTATCAGCAAGCCGCTCAGCGCCCCCGTGGTGCGAGGAAGGCGCAGCGGTTCGGTCCGTCGGGCAGGGGCTGTGCGAGTTGTGCCTGTTGCGGTAGCCATGCTTTCTGCTTACCCGCTCGGGCAGTGGGTCAACCTCGCATCGTCCGTGCAAATAGCAGGATTTCGGCGCCTCTTTACGGGTACCGTGCGGTGCGATGGGCGCCGCGCTGATCGTCATCGACATGCTCAACCCCTACGAGCACGAGGACGCCGAGCCACTGATGCAGTCGGTGGCCGAGTCGCTGCCCTCGCTACGCGAGTTGATCCACCGCGCTCCCGAGGCCGAGTTGCTCACCGTGTACGTAAACGACAACCATGGCGACTGGACGGCCGGCCGCGACAAGCTCACCCGGCGCGCTCTGGCCGGCGCCGCCCCCCAACTCATCGAGCCGATCGCCCCGTCCGCGGACACACCGTTCATCGTCAAAGCCCGGCACTCTGTCTTCTACGAGACCCAACTCGAGTACCTCCTGCGCCAGGAAGAGGTCGACCGGCTGGTCCTGACCGGACAGGTGACCGAGCAATGCATCCTCTACTCGGCCCTGGACGGCTACGTCCGGCACTTCGAGGTGGTGGTGCCGCGGACCGCGGTGGCGCACATCCACGAGGACCTGGCCGACGCCGCGCTGCGCATGATGGAGGAGAACATGCGCGCGCAGGTGGCAGACTCGGTCGACGAGGCCCTCGAGGCGGCGTTTGCATAGGGCATGACCGACGCCCTGAACTCAAGCCGGCGATAGCCGCCGGTTATGATCGGACCATGCCCGATCGCCTGTACTTCACCGACTCCGATCAAGCAAACGAGCTGATCGCCACCGATCCGATGGCGCTCCTGATCGGCTTCGCGCTCGACCAGCAGGTGCCGGTGCAGAAGGCGTTCTCCGGTCCGCTGGCCATCCGGGAGCGCGTCGGGACACTCGATGCGGCCGCCCTGGCCGACGCGGACCTCGAGCCGGTGTTCCGCGAGCGCCCGGCGATCCACCGGTTCCCCGGCTCGATGGCGCGACGAGTCCAGGACCTGGCCGCCCACGTGCGCGATCACTACGACAGTGACGCCGCGCGCGTCTGGACCGATGCCGCCGACACGCCGGCGCTACGCGCCAACCTGGCCGGGTTGCCCGGCTTCGGCGAGATGAAGGTCAAGGCCCTCGGGGCCGTGCTGGCCAAGCGCTTCGGGGTCGGGGCCGCTCAGGGGCTGGTGCCGGCCCACCCCACCCTGGGCGACGTCGACTCGACTCAGGCGCTGCACGAGTACCAGTCGGCCAAGCGCGCCCACAAGGCCGAGTGGATGAAGATGAAGGCCGGGGCCGCCGGCGACTAGGCCCCACTGGCATGGCCCGCCTGGTCGGCATCAACCACATCGCGCTCGAGGTCGGGGACATCGACGACGCGCTGGCCTGGTACGGCCGGTTCTTCGAGCTCGAGTTGCGCGGCCGCCACGGCAGCCGGATGGCCTTCGTCGACATGGGCGATCAGTTCATCGCGCTGTCCGCCGGCCGCTCACAGCCTCCCGACGAGTCCAGGCACTTCGGCCTGGTGGTCGACGACAAGGAGGCGGTGCGGGCGGGGCTCGCGGAGGCCGGCGTGAGCGTCCGCCCCAGCGGCTCGCTCGATTTCCACGATCCGTGGGGCAACCACATCCAGATCGTCGAGTACGGCGACATCCAGTTTTCCAAGACTCCCGCGGTCCTGCGCGCGATGAGCCTGGACGGGCTACAGAAGAGCGAGGCCGCGCAGCGCGAGATCCGCGAGCGGGGGCTCGCGGGTTAGCCGCCGCGCCCCGCTCGGGGACGCGGCCTCAGCCGTCCCAGGTCACGCTGAGCTCATCGCGTCGGCCAAAGCGCTCGAGGTGCGAGCCGATCACCCGCTCCATGCGCTCGTGGCTCTCCGCGTCGGTCGCGCTCACCTCGAGGTTGAGCGCGCGATCGGCGGTGTGCAGCTCGCAGCGGCCGAACTCGAACTGGATGTAGCCGCTGTCGTCGCCGAACGACGCGTCGACCTTGTGACCGAAGTGCTTGCAGAGCTGGCGCATGTACGCGACCGGCTTGTCGGTGGCCACCTCGGCTCGGGATGTGATCTGTTCTGTACTCACGAGTCACCGCGCGCTCGGGCGCGAGAACGAGAGGTTAACGATCAGCGCCCCGATCCCGCAGGCCCCGATCAACACCGCCATCGGCACTGCGTTGTGCGTGCCGCCGAGCCCGACCAGCGGGGCGATCACCGCGCCCGTGCCGAACTGGCCGACCCCGAGCAACGCGGACGCACTGCCGAGCGCGCCCTCCTGCTCGGCCAGGGACTCAGCGGTGGCGTTGGGGAACACCATCCCGTTGAACGACAGAATCACGAACAGCGAGGCGAGCAGCGGTACGAGTCCGGCATGGGCGAGCGTGACGATCAGGGTGGCAAGCGAGCCCGCGGCCACGCCGCCCAGGGCGAAGCGGAGCAGCGCCGCCGAGCCGAACCGCGAAACCAGCCGCCCGCCCAGCTGCGACATGCCGACGAGCCCGGCCGAGTTCACCGCGAAGACCAGGCTGAACCCTTGGGGTGAGACGGCGTAGATGTCCTCGAGCACGAACGAGGAACCGGCGATGTAGGCGAACAGCACTGCGGCCGCCAGCCCAAACGACCCGGCCGGCACGATGAAGCTCCGATCTCCGAGCAGTCGACCGAAGGTGCCCACCGTGGCGCGTAGGCCGCCACCGTGGCGGCGTTCCGGAGGAAGCGTTTCAGGCAGCCACGCCAGCGTGGCCAGCATCAGCGGGATGCCGATCGCGGCCAGCACGACGAAGATCCCCCGCCACGAGGTGATGGCCAGCGCCTGCCCGCCGACCAGCGGCGCGAACACCGGCGCCACGCCCATCACCGCCATCAGCAGCGCGAACACGCGGGCAGCCTCGGCGCCGCTGAACATGTCGCGCACGATCGCCCGGGCGATCACCACGCCGGCCCCTCCGAGCGTCCCCTGGACGAAGCGCAGCGCGACCAGGGTCCAGATCGACGGCGCCACCGCGCAAGCCAGCGAGGCCAGAACGTATCCGGCGAGCCCGGCCAGGAGCGGCCTCCGCCGGCCGAGCGTGTCGCTGAGCGGGCCGATGAACAGCTGACCGGCGGCGATGCCCAACATGCAGGCGGTGAGGGTGAGCTGCCCGGTCGAGGCCGACGCTCCGAAATCCCGCGTCAGTGCCGGCAGCCCGGGCAGGTACATGTCCATCGACAACGGGCCGAACGCGGACAGACCCCCCAGAATCACGATCAACCTCCGCCGGTTCGGTGAGGCTGGTCGAGAAACCCACGATATATGTCGCTTTCTCGACCAGGCTCTGCCTGGGGGATCGCGCGTTGACTGACTCGTCGTCATGGCCTGGGCGGACGCTACCCGTTTGCTAGGTTGCGCCGCCGTGGCCCAACTCGGACGCTCAGACCTCGACGTGTTCGGACTCTGCCTGGGCGGCAACGTGTTCGGCTGGACGGCCGACGAGGCCCAGTCATTCCAGGTGCTCGACGCCTACCTGGCGGCCGGCGGCAACTTCATCGACAGCTCCGACTCCTACTCGGCGTTCGCGCCGGGCAACCAGGGGGGCGAGTCCGAGACCGTGCTCGGCCAGTGGATCGCCGCCCGCGGCAACCGCGCCGACGTCGTGCTGGCCACCAAGGTCGGTCGCAAGCCCGACCGTCAGGGACTGACGCGCGAGAACATCCGTATCGCGGTGACCGAGTCGCTCGAGCGGCTCCAGAGCGACTACATCGACCTCTACTACGCCCACGCCGACGACCCCGGCACGCCGCTCGAAGAGACGCTCCACGCCTTCGACGAGCTCGTCCAGGAGGGCAAGGTCCGGCAGATCGCTGCCTCCAACTACAGCGCGCCCCGGCTCGCCGAGGCGCTCGAGATCTCCGATCGCGAGGGTCTCGCCCGCTACGTCGCGTTCCAGCCCCACTACAGCCTGGTCGAGCGTCACCACTACGAGGGCGAGCCGGCCGATCTGTGCGTCCGCGAGGAGCTGGCCTGCGTCCCGTACTGGGCGCTCGCCCGCGGCTTCCTGACCGGCAAGTACCGCCCGGGGGTGCAGGTCGACAGCCCGCGCGCCGGCGCTGCGAGCCAGTACCTCGAGGATCCCCGGGCGCTCGCCGTGCTCGAGGCCCTCGACCGCGTCGCCGA
>DATFDC010000100.1:0-15147 GCA_035252415.1 Solirubrobacteraceae bacterium | reverse complement strand
CGACCCCTCGCACGAGCTCGTCCCGCTGGCCGGCGCCGCGCTGGCCTCGGCCTTTGCCGGGTTCGGGATGGCGCTGATCCAGTTCCTGCTCGGCGTGGATGCGCCGGTCAGCCTCCTGCTGCTCCAGCAGATCTTCGTCGTGGTGCTGGTCAACACGCTGATCGCGCTCCCCGTCTACGCGCTCGTGCGGCGCATCATCCGGCCGGTCATGCCCGAGGACCCGCGGCGGCGCCGGCGCCGCGCCTACACTACCGGCGGCCTCAGCCCGCTCCAGCAGGGCGCGGCCCGCCGCGGTCCGATCTCCCGGCCTCAGACGCGATGAAAGAGCTCCCCGAGGACAAGCAACTGCGGTTCGTCAAGCAGGAGGAGCGGCCGGCGATGAGCCCGCAGCTCGCGCGGCGCGTCGCGATCGTAGGAACGCTCTCGCTGGCGCTGTTCGCGATCCTGTTCTTCCGCCTGTGGTTCCTGCAGGTCCTCTCGACCGACCACTACGCGCTGGCCGCCAACGGGAACTTCATCCGTCCGGTCGAGGTCGCGGCTCCGCGCGGACAGATCCTCGACCGAAACGGAACGATCCTCGCCTCGAGCCAGCGCGCCTACGCGGTGATGATCTCCCCGCCGTCGCTGCCGGTGCCGATCACCGACAAGAACCTGGCCCATCCGCCCCGGGCCGACGCGGGTCTCTACAACCTGCTCGCCCATGTCGTCGGGCTCCCCACCAAGCGCCAGCCCTGCCACGTCAACGGCCACGGCGTCCTGCACATGTCGCAGATCGCCTGCGCGGTCGTCCAGGAGTACGTGCAGCTGCCCTACGCCGAGGCGACCGTGGCGACCGACATCACGCGTCACCAGCTGTTCTACCTGTCCGAGCGCCAGGCCTCGTTCCCCGGCGTGAGCGTCCAGCAGATCTACCAGAGGCACTACCCGATGGGCGATGTCGCCGCGCAGGTGCTCGGCATCGTCAGCCGGATCACCGCCAGCGAGGTCAAGAACCCGTTCTACAAGACGGCGTCGCAGAACGACTCGGTTGGCCAGTCCGGCCTCGAGGCGTCCTATGACCGCTATCTGCGCGGCGTCGACGGGGCCGACCAGGTCAAGGTCGATGCGCTGGGCAACTTCGTCGGCACCCTGAAGGAGAAGCCGCCGACCCCCGGCAACAACCTCAAGCTGGCCCTCGACGCGAAGCTCGAGCAGGTCGGCCAGCAGTCCCTGCAGGAGTCGATCGACTCCAACTATCCGTCGACGGGCGGGGCGTTCGTGGCCCTGAACCCCGACAACGGCCAGGTCTACGCGATGGGCTCGCTGCCCACCTACAACGCGAACCTGTTCACCAAGCCGGTGCCGGAGTCGGTCTACAAGTCGGAGTTCGGCCCCAACTCGAACTCGGGGTACCCGCAGGTCAACCGCGCCTACCAGAGCGCCGGGCCGACCGGCTCGACGTTCAAGCCGATCACGGCCACCGCGGCGCTCGAGTCCGGCGTGTGGGACACCACCCGCATCTTCGACGACACCGGCCAGTTCTGCATCTCGAACGAGTGCCGGCACAACGCCGGCCACGCGGTAGACGGCGCGCTCGACCTCGAGAGCGCGCTGAAGGTCTCCTCCGACGACTTCTTCTACAACCTGGGCGCGCTGACCAACTCGCCGGCCCCGAACGGCGGGCCGCTTCAGCACTGGGCGCACCTGTACGGGATCGGCCGCAAGACCGGCGTCGACCTGCCCGACGAGAACGCTGGGAACCTCCCCGATGCCAAATGGCGCGAGGGGCGCAACAAGCTCGAGGCCGAGTGCGACAACGCCACCGGGCCGTTCAAGGGCAAGCCGAAGCATCCGCCCGGGGGCTGCGGGATCGCCTTCGGCGACAACCGCCCATGGTCGATCGGCGACAACGAGAACCTCGCGGTCGGCCAGGGCGACGTGCAGGTCACGCCGCTCCAACTCGCGGTCGCCTACGCGGCGATCGCCAACGGCGGCACGGTCGTCACCCCGCACCTGGGGCTCGACGTGCAGTCTCCCGACGGATTCGTGCAGCGGACGTTCAACCCGGCCCCGCAGCGGCACTTCAACATCAACCCGCTCTACCTCGAGACGATCCGGGCCGGCCTGCGCGCGGCCGCCTCGCAGCCGGGCGGGACCTCGGCCGACGTGTTCCAGAACTTCCCCCAGCAGGTGTACGGCAAGACCGGCACCGCTCAGTACAAAGGCAAGCAGGACTACGCCTGGTATGCCTGCTTCGTCCCGTCCAGCGCGACCACCAAGCCGATCGTGGTCGTGGTCACGGTCGAGCAGGGCGGGTTCGGCGCGGTCGGCGCGGCTCCGGTGGCACGCCAGATCCTCTCCCAGTGGTTCTACGGCAACAAGGGCACGTACGTGGCCGGGAGCTCGAAGACGCTTTGAGCGTGAGCGCCACCCCGATCCGGGTCCCCGACGAGGCCGTGGCGCCGCGCCCGCGCGTGCTCCTGCGGATGGATCCCCTGCTCCTGCTGGCTGCCCTCGGGCTGGCCGCCTGCTCGCTGATCACCTTGAAGGGCGCGACCCGGACGCTGAATCCGGGCCACCCGCTCTACTACGTCGAGCGCCAGGGGATCTACTTCGCGATCGGCTTGACGCTGGCGCTGATCCTGGCCCGGCTCGATTACTCGCGGCTTCGCGAATTCAAGTACGGCCTGTACGGCGTCATGATCGCGCTGAACCTCGTCGTGCTCGGGATGCCCAAGGTCCAGGGCGCTGCCCGGTGGATCCCGCTCCCGTTCTTCCAGCTCCAGCCTTCGGAGTTCGGCAAGGTGCTGCTGGTCGTCTCGGTGTCAGCGTTCGCGGTCGACCGCTCGCGCCGGTTGCACGAGCGCCGGACCACGGCGCGGATCATGCTGCTGGCGCTGATCCCGGCCATGATGGTGATCCCGCAGCCCGACCTGGGCACCGCGCTGGTCTACATCGCGGCGGGGTTCGCGATTCTGTTCTTCTCCGGCACGTCGTGGAAGCAGCTGACCGCGCTGGTCGTGCTGTTCCTGTTTGCGATGCTGTTCGTGCTGGTGATCGGGCCGGCCACCGGCCACCACCTGCTCAAGCCTTACCAGATGCAGCGCCTCACCGGCTTCCTGCATCCCTCGCACGATCCGCGCAACCAGACCTACAACATCCTGCAGTCGCTGACCGCGATCGGATCGGGTGGGAAGACCGGCCTCGGGACGGCCGGCGCCACGCAGGTCAACCTGGGCTATCTGCCCGCGCCGAACACCGACTTCATCTTTGCGGTGGTCGGCGAGACATACGGCTTCGTTGGGGCCGCGGTCGTGCTGTCGCTGTACGCGCTGATGATCTGGCGCTCGCTGAGGATCTTGACCATGGCCAAGAACCTGTACGGGACGCTGATCGCCGGGGGCGTACTGGCCATGTTGATGTTTCAGGTATTCATCAACGCGGGCATGACGATCGGCATCATGCCGATTACTGGAGTCCCGCTGCCGCTCATGAGCTACGGCGGCTCCTCGGTCATCGTGACGTTCATCGCCATCGGCCTTCTACAGTCCATCTATATACAGGCACGGATGACAGCTGCGTCGAAGAGTCGAGGATTAGTTTCGTGATGGTTCGCTGCACCGCCATGGGTGCGCGACCGCACGCCCAAAGCAGGCGCGCTCGCCCGGAGGGCCTGGCTCCAAGAGCTGGGGTTACCTCCGCGAACGTGTCCAAATTTCACAAAGGACTGACAAGCATTGAAGAAGCAAGTTTTGGTCAGCGTCGACCGGGGCGAGACCCGGGTCGCGCTATTGGAGGCGACCGGACAGGTCGCCGCACGTAAGAGCGCGCCCAAGTCGGGCACGCGCAGGCGCCGCCGGCCGGCCAAGCCCGCCGCCGGGTACCACGTCGCCGAGCTTTATCTGGAGCGCCGCGGAGCGCGCTCGATCGTGGGCAACATCTACAAGGGGCGCGTCGACAACGTGCTCGGCGGCCTGGAGGCCGCCTTCGTCGACATCGGCCTCGAGAAGAACGGCTTCCTGCACGTCGACGAGATCGTGCTCCCGGGAGTCGAGGCGCCCCGCCGGGGCCGGGGCTCCGGGCGTGACAACCGCCAGATCACCGACATGCTCAAGCCGGGCCAGGAAATCGTCGTCCAGGTGGTTAAGGACCCCCTGAAGACCAAGGGCGCGCGGCTCTCGATGGATCTGACCATCGCCGGGCGCTACATGGTGTTCGCGCCGTACGGAGAGGGCGTGGGGGTCTCGCGCCGGCTGGACGACCCCGAGCGCGAGCGGCTGCGCAAGGAAGCCGCGAAGTTGGACCTGAAGGGCGCCGGCGCGATCATCCGCACCGCTGCCCAGGGCGCGACCCGCGCCGATCTGGAGCGCGAGCTCGTGTACCTGTTCAAACTGAACGACGTCTTGCAGAAGCGCGTCGAGGAGACCACGGCGCCCGCGCTTGTCTTCCAGGAGGCCGATCTGTCGGTCCGCGTGGTGCGCGACATCTACTCCGCATCGTTCGAGCGGGCCGTCGTCGACGATCCCAAGCAGCACCACCGGCTGTTGTCGTTCTTCTCCCGCACCGCCCCCGAGCTGGTCGACCACGTCGAGCTGTGGGAGGAGGACCAGCCCCTGTTCGAGGCGTTCGGCGTCGAGGCGGTCCTCGACTCGACCCTGTCGCGCCGGGTGGACCTGCCCAGCGGCGGCTACCTGATGATCGACTACGCCGAGGCGTTGACCGTGATCGACGTCAACTCGGGGTCGTTCGTGGGTCGCGGCAAGTCGGCCCGGCTCGAGGACACGATCACCAAGACGAACTTGGAGGCGGCGGACGAGGTGGTCCGCCAACTGCGGCTCCGCGACATCGGCGGGATCATCGTCATCGACTTCATCGACATGGCGCGGGCGCGGAATCGCGATGCGGTCCTGAAGGCGCTGCGCAATGCCCTGGATGAGGACCGGACCAAGACGTTCGTGGTCGAGATCTCGCCGCTCGGGCTGGTCGAGATGACCCGCCAGAACGTGACCGACGGCGTGCGCGAGATCATGACCCGCCCCTGCCCGACCTGCGACGGCGAGGGCGTGATCCGCTCCGAGGAGACGCTGGGGCTCGAGTTCGAGCGCCGGATGCGCGATCTGGCCAAGGAGACCGACGCCGAGGCGCTGCTGATCCAGATGAACCCCCGGGTAAGCGCCGAGTTCACCCGCGACGAGGCGCGCGTGCTCCGCCAGATCGAGGAGGAGACCGGCAAGTGGTTCACGTTCGAGGGCTCCGAGGGCCTGCCCCTCGACCACTTCGCGGTGGTCCTCGAGTCGACCCGGGACAAGGTGATCGAGCGCGCGGTCCCGTTCCGGGCCGGCGAGGAGGTCCACGTCGAGATCGTCGAGCCGCACATGTACAGCCCGGGCGACGCGGTGGCCAAGGTCGACGGCTACATGATCTCGATCACCGGCGCCGGCGACTACGTGGGCGAGAAGCACCTGGTCCGGATCGAGGAGGCCGGGCGCACCTCCGCCGTGGCCACGCTGCTCGACGCGGAGCCCGCGGGATCCCCGCCTGAGGAGAACGGATCGTCGGATGGCCTAGAATCGAAGCCTCGGCGTCGTGGTCGCAGAGGCGGACGGCGCCGTTCCGGCGCTAAGGCCGAGTCTGTGAGCTCTTCCGAATGACCTACGCAATCGTGAAAACCGGCGGCAAGCAGTACCGCGTCGAGGCGGGACAGACCCTGCTGGTCGAGAAGCTCTCCGTTGCTGACGGCGATTCCGTGGCTCTGGAGCCGCTGCTGTTCGTGGACGGTTCTTCCGTGGTCGACGGTTCCGACTTGTCCGGCGTCTCGGTCAAGGCTCGCGTGGTCGCGCAGGAGCGCGGCCCCAAGCTGCGGGTGGTCAAGTTCAAGCCCAAGCGCGGCTACAAGCGGCGCACCGGACACCGGCAGTCGCTGACGCGGATCGAGGTTACGGAGGTGAAGCGTGGCTCATAAAAAGGGACTCGGTTCCTCGCGCAACGGGCGCGACTCCCACTCCAAGCGGCTCGGCGTCAAGGTGTTCGCCGGCGAGACGGTGACCGGCGGCGAGATCATCGTGCGCCAGCGCGGCACTCGGTTCAAGCCGGGCGACGGCGTGGGGATCGGCAAGGACGACACCCTGTTCGCACGCGCCGCGGGGACCGTGGAGTTCACCCGCGGCCGGCGCGGCCGGGTCATCTCGGTCGTCCCGGGTACCGAGAACTCGGACTAGCCCGGCCCCAGGGACGCCGGCGCAGCCGGCCCATAATCGGCCTCGAACTCCGACGTGCACTCGGGGCAGCGCTTTGCCTTGACCGGGATCGCGCGGTCGCACTCCGGGCACTGCTTCGTGTCCGGGTCCTCCTGGGCGCGGCGCGCCATCAGCCAGTTGATCGGCGTCACGACCAGGAAGAACATCGCGGCGGCGACGGACAGGAACGTGATCACGTTGTTGATGAAGTCGCCGTAGGCGAACGTGCTGTGGTGGATGGTGAACTTCAGCGCGCCGAAGTCGTGGGCGCCGAAGATCGCCGCGATCACCGGCGTGAGGATGTCCGCCACCATCGCCTTGACCACGGCCGTGAACGCGGTGCCGATCACGACGGCCACCGCGAGGTCCATCACGTTGCCGCGGAACAGAAAGCGCTTGAAGTCGGTGAGAAGTTGTCGCACGTTCATGTCTTGTTTCGTCACATGGGTCCGCGGATCCTTCGTTCACCATGGGCGTTTGGCGCTGGACATGACATATGCGGGAGTGGAGCGCCAAAGTCCGAGGATTGGCGGGGCGCCAGGCCGGACGCGTGGCGTGGTGGCAGCTCAAGGCGCTTGGCGCGGATGACAAGGAAATCGGACGGTGGGTAGCCGGCGGCTACCTCCACCAAGTGCTCCCCCGCGTGTATGCCGTCGGCCATACAGCCAAGAGCGTGGAGGCGGACCTTTGGACGGCCGTGCTCTACGCCGGCCCAGGCGCCATGCTCAGCCACGGCACCGCGCTCTGGTTGCGCGGCCTCCTCGACAAGCAGCCACGCCCACTCCAGGTGACAACGCCGCGTCGCTGCCAGTCACAGCCGGGGATCCGCGTGTACGGCCGGCGCACCTGTGAGCGTTTCCTCCACAAAGGACTGCCGACGACCACCATCGAGCAGGCGCTGCTCGACTTCGCGGCGACCGCGCCGATCGAGCAGCTCAGGTACGCCCTGGCCAACGCCGACTACCACAAGATGCTCAACGTCCCCGCCCTCCAGGTGATCGCCGGTACCGGCCGTAGAGGCAGCACGAAGCTGAGGAACGCGCTGAAGCGCCACGAGCCGAAGCTCGCCCTCACGCGCAGCCCGCTCGAGCGGCTGTTCCTGCCGCTATGCGAGAGATACAACGTCCCACTCCCGGACGACGTGAACGTCATGGTGGCCGGCGTTCTGGTCGATGCCGTCTGGTGGCGGCAGAAGCTGGTCGTCGAGCTAGACGGCAGGGACAACCACAGCTCCTGGGGGCAGATCCAGCGCGACCGGAGCAACGAGATGCGGTTGCGCGCGGCCGGCTTCGACGCCCTCCGGTACGGCACGCTCCAGCTCGAAGAGCAGCCCGCGGGCGTGGCCGGCGACGTGATCAGGCGGCTCAGTTGGCCTGCGCGGTCGGCCTGACCAGGATCTCGTTGATGTCCACGTGCGCCGGCTGTGAGACCACGAACATCACCGTACGCGCGATGTCGTCGGCGTCGAGTGCGCCGGATGGCGGGCTGTCGAAGAACGGCGTGGACACCGAGCCGGGCTCGATCAGCGTCACGCGCACGCCCGAACCGGCGAGCTCCTGTCGTGCCGCTTCGCCCATCGCGGTCACCGCCCATTTGGTCGCCGAGTAGACCGAGCCGGGCAGCGCCCGCCGTCCGGCCACCGAGCCGGTCAACAGCAGGTGACCGCGCGCGTCCTTCAAGGCGGGCAGCGTCGCCCTGATTGTCAGGGCCGCGCCGTAGACGTTGGTCAGGACCATCGAGCGCCACTGCTCGGGTGACTCCTCGAGGAACCCGCGTTTGGCGCCGAAGCCCGCGTTGGCGAACGCCACGTCGAGCCGGTCGAACCGCTCGAGCGCGGTCTGGACGACGGCCTGCTGCTGCTCCCATTCGGTCACGTCGCACTCGAGCGCGAGCGCGCGCTCCTCGCCACCGAGCTCGCGGGCGAGATCGGTGAGGCGGTCGACCGAACGGGCCGCCAGAACCAAGCGATAGCCGGCGGCGCTGGCCGCGCGTGCCGTGGCCGCGCCGATCCCGCTCGAGGCGCCGGTGATCAGGAACACGGGGTCGGACATGCCAGCATGGTTACCCATGCAGGACCGCGCCCGAATCCACGTAACCGCCGGCGGGGGTGGCGACGGCTGCCTGAGCTTCCGTCGCGAGGCCCACGTGCCCAAGGGTGGACCGAACGGCGGCGACGGGGGCCGCGGGGGAGACGTCGTGCTCGTGTGCGACGACTCGCAGCGCGACCTCGAGACGTTCCGGCGAAAGGCCCACTTCAAGGCGGGCCGGGGAGGCCACGGCCAGGGATCGCTCCGCCACGGCAAGGACGGCGAGACGCTGGAGATCTCCGTGCCACCGGGGACGGAGGCCCGCGTCGAGACCGACGGCACCGTGCACGACCTCGTGCGGCCCGGACAGAGAGCGGTGGTGGCCCGCGGCGGCCCGGGCGGCCGCGGGAACAAGCGCTTCGCCGGCCCGACCCACCAGACGCCCCGGTTCGCGGAGAGGGGCCTGCCCGGCGACGAGACATGGATAACGCTCCAGCTAAAGCTGCTGGCCGATGTGGGGCTGGTCGGGCTGCCCAACGCCGGGAAGTCCTCGCTGCTCGCGCGCATCACCCGGGCGAGGCCGAAGGTGGCGGACTACCCGTTCACCACACTCGAGCCGGCACTCGGGACGCTCGAGATCGACGACCGCCAGCTGGTCATCGCGGACATTCCCGGGCTGATCGAGGGGGCGAGCGCCGGCGCTGGGCTGGGCCACGACTTCCTCGCCCACATCGAGCGCACGCGGCTGCTCGTGCACGTGCTCGACCTCGCGCCGTTGGACGGTTCCGATCCCGCGATCAACTACGCCACGGTCGAGCGCGAGCTCGAGCGGCACAACCCGCGCCTGGCCGTGCTCCCGCGCGTGCTGGCCCTGTCGAAGGCCGACCTGGTCGACGACGACGCCCGCGACGCGGCGCGCGCCGCCTGGGTGGCGAGGCTCGGCGCGGACGTACCCGTGATCGTCACCTCGTCGGCCACGCGCCTCGGCCTCGACGAGCTCTCGGCCGAGCTGGCCCGCCGTGTGCCGGCCGCCGAGGCGGCGACGTCGGAGGGTCCGATCGTCGTGGAAGCCGAGGAGCTGGCCGAGCACCGCGTGTTCCGGCCCGCCGCCCCGCGTGCCTACCACGTGGCCAAGATCGGCGACCGGGTCTACCGGGTGAGCGGCCAGGGGATCGAGCGCCTGGTGGCGCGCTACGACCTCGACAACGCGGACGCATTGGCCTACCTCGAGCGGCGGCTGCGCGGGATCGGCGTGATCCGCGCCCTCGAGGAGGAGGGGTTCGAACCCGGCGACGAGGTCGAGATCGCCGGGATCGCATTCGACCTCGATCCGGAGTAAGCGGCGCACGGGCCGGCGCCGCGGCGTACGATCGCGCGCGTCCTGCTGCCAAGAGGAGGCGTCATGCGTCGTGGGGTCTTTGGTGTGTTCGCGATCGTCGCTGCCGGGCTGATCGCGCCGGCGGCGAGCGCGCAGGTGCTGCGGGTGGGGAGCTACAACGGCATCCCCGGGCAGTACAGCTCGATCCAGGCGGCGGTGGACGCCGCCCAGCCGGGCGACACGATCCTGATCGGCCCGGGCGACTACAAGACAACCGGCTCGACCGCGCCGAGCGATGCGTCGGACACCCCTGCCGCTGTCCTGATCACCACGCCTGAGATCACCCTGCGCGGGATGAATCGCGACAGCGTCGTGGTCGACGGGACCGACGGGGGCCCAGCGTGCAGTTCGGCCGCGGGGGATCAGAACCTCGGCCCGGGCGGCTCGGGGCTCAACGGCATCATGGTCTGGAAGGCCAACCAGGTCGCGGTTCAGAACCTCACCGCGTGCAACTTCCTGGCCGGCTCGGGGAACGCCGGGAACGAGATCTGGTGGAACGGGGGAGACGGCGGTGGGCAGATCGGCGGTTGGGGGTTCGACGGCGACTACCTGACCGCGACCAGCAGCTACTTCGCCGACGAGTCGACCGCGGCCGGCTACGGGATCTTCTCGAGCAACTGGAGCGGCGGCACCTGGGATCAAACCTACGTGTCGAACTTCAACGACTCCGGCTACTACATCGGCGCGTGCCGGCAGGTATGCGACCAGACCCTGAACCACGGGTGGGCGGAGTACAACGCGCTCGGCTACTCGGGCACGAACTCGGGCGGGCAGCTGGTAATCGAGAACTCGCAGTTCGACAACAACGAGGACGGGTTCGACACCAACAGCCAGAACAACGACGACTGGCCCTCGCCGCAGGACGGCGCGTGTCCGAACGGCGGCACCAGCCCGATCACCCACACCCACTCGTGCTGGGTGTTCATGAACAACTTCGTGCACGACAACAACAACCCGAACGTCCCGTCGGCGGGCGCCGCGGCGGCCGGGCCGACCGGCACCGGGCTGTCGGTGTCCGGCGGGCGCGACGACACGATCATGAACAACACGTTCGCGAACAACGGCGCGTGGGGCGTGATCTTCGTCCCGTATCCGGACACCGAGACGCCCCCGCCGGATGCGACCGCGTGCACCGGAGGCGTCACCGCGCCAGGAAGCAACGTGTGCAACTACGACGATTGGGGCAACGCCCTGATCGGCAACACGTTCACGAACAACGGGTTCTTCGGCAACGACACCAACGGCGACTTCGCCGAGTCGACCACTACCCCCGGCCACCCGATCAACTGTTACAGCGGAAACGCCGACACGAGCGGCACGGTCACCAGCTCACCCTCGGGGCTGCAGCAGACCAACGCGAACTGCGGGCAGACCGCGGTCGTGCCGGATGCGAACAGCTCGTTCGTCGCGCAGGTCAACTGCGACGCGATGTTCTTCGGCGACGTCTGTCCGCCGGGCGCGAGTTATCCGCGTCGTGCGAGCGTGATCATGCACCAGCTTCCCAGCGGGCTTCCGAGCATGGCCGACCCGTGCTCGGGCGTGCCCGCCAACCCGTGGTGCAGCGGCGCTGTCGTGCCGCCGGCGAGCGCGGGACGGTGCACAAGGGCTCGGTTCGTCACGGTCCGGCTCGGGCTGGCCAAGCGCGAGAGGTTCCGCTCGCTGTCGGTCAAGATCGCGCGCGGCAAGTGGCACCGGCACAAGGCGCACGGACGGCATGCCCGCGTCCGGATCGACCTCGGCCGGGGCCGCTCGCACAACGTCTGGGTGCGGTTCCTCGAGCGCATCACCGTGCGCGGACATCATGAATTCGTGAAATTTGCCAGGATCTACCGCCGGTGCTGAGGCGGACCGGATCTCGCGTCGTCGTGTTGACGCTCGCCACGCTGCTGATCGCGGCGGCGAGCGCGTCGGCGCGCGTCCTGATCGTGACCAAGCGCCACGTGTCCTACCCGCACTTCACGACGATCCAGGCCGCGGTGGGGGCGGCGCACTCGGGCGATTGGATCCTGATCGACCGAGGCGTCTATTTCGGCCAGGTGCGGATCACGAAACCGAACCTGCACCTGCGCGGGATCAACCGCAACGGGGTCGTCCTCGACGGCCGCCACCACACGGGCAACGGGATCACGATCACCGCGAACCGCGTCTGGGTCGAGAACCTGACCGTCCGCAACTTTGACCGGCGCACTCGCGAGGACTCCGCGAACGGCAACGAGGTGTGGTGGAAGGGCGGCGGCGAGAAGAGCGCCAGGGTCGGCATCCACGGTTGGTGGGGCCAGTACCTGACCGCATACGACACCGGGCTGCTCGGCGGCTACGGCCTGTTCGCCAGCCATTCGGCGAGCGGGTTTCTCAAGCACGTGTACGCGTCGGGCTTCAACGACTCGGGCCTGTACGTGGGCGCCTGCCGCGACTGCCGTGCGCTGGTGAAGGACGCGCTCGTCGAGCGAAACGCGCTGGGCTGGTCGAGCACGAACGCGGGCGGGCACCTGATCATCGAGGACTCGACCTTCCGCAACAACAGTGTGGGCATCGGGCCAGACTCGGAGCCCGACAGCGACAAGCCGCCGCCCCAGGACGGCGCCTGCAACTCCGGTTCGAACCGCTCGGCGCTGCCGACGTTCAGCTCGACCCAGATCAACCGCTGCACGATCTTCCGCCACAACGTGATCGAGGACAACGGCAACCTGTCGACGCCGGCGAACTCCGACATCCTGGGCGCCCCGTGGGGAGTCGGCGTGCTGTTGGCCGGCGATTACGCGGACCTGGTCGAGAACAACGTCATCCGCAACAACCCGAGCTTCGGCGTCCTGGTCCTCGAGCGGCCCGACCCGTTCCCGCCGCAGTCCGACACGGTGTACTTCCAGGCGTCCGGCAATCGCGTGTCCGACAACCAGATAACGGGCAACGCGACGCAGCCGAACACCTTCGACATCGGCCTCGAGGGCGGCGTGTTCGGGACGCAGAACTCGGTCAACGACTGCTTCTCGGGCAACACGTTCGCCACCTCGAGCCCCTCGGACATCGAGGGCACATGGGGCTGCCAGAACGCCACCACGCCGAACGGCGGTGTTGGGCTGTTCGGCGAGATCCTCACGCTGATCCAGCAGTCCAGCGCCCGGCATCCCCATCCCCAGCCGGCGCCGCACCGTCAGCCGACGATGCCGAAGCCGTGCCGCGGCGTTCCGCGTAACCCGCTCTGCCGCTGAGCTCTCCCTAAGCTGCTTAGGGACATGGGCGCGGTCGTGGTCAAGCTCGGCTCGAGCATCGTTGCTCGCGATCAGGGCGAGGTGCGGACCGAGGTGCTAGGTCGGCTGTGCGATGAGCTGGCCGAGCTCAAGCGCGGCGGCCGCGAGCCCGTCGTCGTCACCAGCGGCGCGATCGCCCGCGGGATGGGCGTGATGAAGCTCGCGCTGCGCCCGCGGGCCATGGACGAGCTGCAGGCGGCCAGCGCGGTCGGCCAGGGCAAGCTCTACCAGGTCTACGACGAGCTGCTGCGCGAGCGGGGTGTCCAGACCGCGCAGGTGCTGCTGACGTTCTTCGACGTGAGCGCGCGCAGCCACTACCTGAACGCGCGCCAGACGCTGCGCAAGCTGCTCGACTGGGGCGTGGTCCCGGTGATCAACGAGAACGACACGACCACGACCGACGAGATCTCGTTCGGCGACAACGACTTCCTGGCCGCCCAGGTGGCGATCCTGATCGGCGCCGACGTTCTGGTTTTGCTGACCGACGCCGAGGGAGTGTTCACCGCCGATCCGCGCCGCGATCCGGAGGCCCGGCTGGTGGCGGAGGTCACGTCCTTTGAGCAGCTTGACGATTTAGCCATTGGCCACGCGACTTCGCCGCTCGGCTCAGGGGGCATGCGCTCCAAGGTCGTGGCGGCCGAGATGGCCACCGCGGCCGGGATCCCCACGGTGATCGCCAGCGGGCTGCAATCGGGCGCGCTGCTCCGCGCCGCCGCCGGCGAGGCGGTTGGCACCCGGTTTGCCGCACGGGCCGGGCGCTACTCGAGCTTCAAGCTGTGGCTCAAGTACGCCAAGCCGACTCGCGGCCGGGTGCTGATCGATGCCGGCGCCGCCCGCGCCCTGCGGGAGGGCGGGACCAGTCTCCTGCCGGTGGGCGTGGTCGAGGTGTCCGGCGAGTTCGACGCCGGCGACGCGGTGGAGATCGCGTTCGACGGCGATGTGGTCGGCAAGGGGATCTGCAACTACTCGGCGACCGAGCTTCGCCAGGTTCGGGGGCTCAAGTCGGCCGAGGTCCGGGATCGGCTGCCGCGGGCCACCGAGGAGGCGGTCCACCGCGACTATTTCGTGCTCGCGTAACCTGTTAACCCTCGGGTCATGGCTGTCATCACCTCATCTTCCGTTGCCGATACCTGCGTGGCGGCCAAGCGGGCCGCGGCGCAGCTCGCCTCGATGCCCTCGGGGGTCAAGGACGCAGCGCTCGAGGCGATCGCGGCGGCGCTGGTTGGTCGCACGCCCGAGATCCTCGAAGCCAACGCCCGCGATTTGGAAGCCGGCCGCGAGGCCGGGCTGACCGCCGCGCTGATGGACCGCCTGGCGCTGGATTCGGGACGAATCGCGGTCATCGCGCGACAGGTGCGCGACATCGCGGCGCTCCCGGACCCGGTCGGCGAGGTGATCGAGGGGCGGCGGCTCGCCAATGGGCTCGAGGTGCGCAAGATCCGGGTGCCGCTGGGCGTGATCGCGGTCGTCTACGAGGCCCGTCCGAACGTGACGATCGATGCGGCAGCGTTGTGCCTGAAGTCGGGTAACGCGATCGTGCTGCGCGGTTCCTCGATGGCAGCTCACTCGAACGCGGTGCTGGCCTCGGTGGCCATCGAGGCGGGTCTGGCCGCCGGCCTGCCCGAGGGCGCGATGTCGCTGGTCGCGGGCGGCGGTCATGACGAGCTCGCCGAGCTCGCCACCCAGTCGGGCCTGGTCGACCTGATCATCCCGCGCGGCGGCGAGGGGTTGAAGGCCGCGCTGAAGGGCGTGGCCACGGTGCCGGTCATGTACGCGGCGTCCGGGAACTGTCACGTGTACGTGGATGCCACGGCCTCACTCGAAGAGGCGCTGGCGATCACCCTGAACGCCAAGGTGCAGCGGCCGAGCGTGTGCAACGCGGCCGAGACGCTGCTCGTTCACGTAGCCGTGGCCGAGCAGTTCCTGCCGGTCGCGCTGAGCGCGCTGGCGGACTCCGGCGTCGAATTGCGGGGCGACGCTGTTGCGCGGACGCATGCCGGGAGTGTCCCGGTCCGCGAGGCCACCGAGGAGGACTGGGCCACCGAGTACCACGCGTTGACGCTGGCCGTCCGCGTCGTCGGCTCGACGGAGGAGGCGATCGAGCACATCAACCGCTGGGGCTCGGGACATTCGGAGGCCATCGTCACGCGCGACACCGAATCCGCGCGGGCCTTCCAGCTCGGAGTGGACGCTGCCTGCGTGTACGTCAACGCGTCCACACGGTTCACCGACGGCGGCGAATTCGGCATGGGGGCCGAGATCGGCAACTCGACCCAGAA
>DATFDC010000099.1:0-3101 GCA_035252415.1 Solirubrobacteraceae bacterium | reverse complement strand
GGCCCTGCGGTTGCCCGACAGCCAGACGTTGCTGTGTGTTAGCGGCCCGCCCGCGCCGGCTCAGTAGTTACTGTGAATAATCGAACAACTGTCTAACGGTGACGGTGGCCATGGAAAGCTCCCCGTAGGCGGCCGTCGAATCTCCCCGCTGGTGGCCACCGTTTCTCCCCATTGGTGGCCACGGTTTCTCCCCACGTTTCTGTCCTGAGGTGCCGGTACTCGGACTCGCGTTGTCAACGCGATCCGGGGAGGCCGGCGGTGAAGAAGGGTGAGGAAGCGATGGAGATTCTCGAGGCGTATGACGCGACGGGGTCGCTGCGGGCGGCGGCGGCGTTGGCGGGGTGTGATCACAAGACGGTCGCGCGGTTGGTTGCCGCGCGCGACGCGGCGGGTGGCGGGCTGCCGGAGCGGGCGCGCCGGCGGCCGTTGGTCGATCCGTTCGCTGAGAAGATCGATGAGCTGGTCGATCGCTCCCGTGCGCAGATCCGGGCGGACAAGGCTCATGGGGTGCTGGCCGCGATGGGGTATGAGGGGTCGTATCGCACGACCCGGCGAGCGGTCGCAGAGGCGAAGAAGCGGTGGCGGAACCAGCATGGGCGGCGAACGCGGCCGTGGATCCCGCAGCCGGGCCTGTGGCTGCAATGGGACTATGGCGACGGGCCCGAGGTCGCTGGGACACGCGCGGTGTTGTTCTGCGGGTGGCTGGCGTGGAGCAGGTTCCGGGTCGTCGTGCCGTTACGCGACAAGACGTTGCCGTCGGTAGTGATCGGCTTGGACCGGGCCCTGCGGCTGATCGGTTCGGTGCCGAGTTACGCGTTGACCGATAACGAGAAGACGGTGACGGTCGAGCACGTGTGCGGGATCGCTGTGCGCAACGCGACGATCGTTGAGGTCTCCCGTCATTACGGGCTGACGATCGCGACGTGCGAACCGGCAGACCCCCAGTCGAAGGGTGGTTCGGAGAACACGGTGAAGATCGCTAAGGCGGATCTGGTGCCGACCGATCACAACCTTCGCGATGAGTACGCGGAGTGGGCGGCGTTGGAGCGGGCGTGCCGAGAGTTCATGGCGGATGTCAACACGCGGCCGCACCGCGCGACCCGCCAGCCGCCGGTTGACCTGCTGGCCCATGAGCACGAGCACATGCATCGGCTGCCCGCCTTGCCGCACACGTTGTGCTTCGGGCAGACCCGCAAGGTCGACCGCCAAGCGACCGTGAGCGTCGGCGACGCTGTCTACTCGGTGCCGCACACGCTGATCGGCGAGCGGGTGTGGGTTCGCGCCGAGGGCGAGCAGCTGATCGTCGTGCACGTCGATCACGAAGGTCCGCGGGAGGTCGCCCGTCACGAGCTGACCACGCCGGGCCGCCCGAGGATCAACGATGAGCACTACCCGCCGCGGCCAGCCGGTGCGCTGGAGCGCAAGCCCCGAGCCCGCAACAGCGAGGAGCGGGAGTTCCTGGCGATCGGTGACGGCGCGGAGCGATGGCTCAAGCGCGCGGCCGCGGAGGGCACCGCGCGGATCCGCCGCAAGATGGCAGAGGCGGTCGACCTGGCGAAGCTGCACGGCTCAGGGCCGGTGAACGACGCGCTCGAGCGGTGCGCGAGCTACGGCCGGTTCGGCGACGGGGACCTCGCCTCGGTGCTCGCCCACCAGCAGCAGACCGGTGGGGAGCTGCTCCTGTTCCCCTCCCGCTCCGAGCAGCACTCGCTGCAAGGCTCGACCCGCCGCTGGGAGGGACTCGGACGATGACCGTCTACTACCACCAGATCCGGGCGCTGATCGACCCCGAGCAGTCCGACCCGCTCCCGGGGGGCGGCCGCCTCCAAGACGTCTCGATCATCCTGACAGGCAGGGTCGACGGTGTTCCCGATCGGCCAGCCGGGATCACGCTGCTGGCCTGCCAGGCGCGCGAGCTCGCATTCGAGCTCTTGGAGCTCGCCGAGCACGCCGACCGCGAACGGACGCACCCGTCATGACAGTCAAGACACCGCCGCCACCCCCGCTCCCCGACGAGCTGGACCGGCTCCTCAGACGGCTCAGACTGCCGTATCTCCGCCGGGCCGCGCCGGAGGTGATCGCGACTGCCGCCTCGCAGCGCTGGGAGCCCGCCGAGATCCTGCGACTGCTCCTGGCCGAGGAGGCCGCCGGCCGCGACCGGGCGACGATCCAGACCCGACGGCGCGCCTCCAGGCTGCCGGCCGGCAAGACGTTCGACGCCTGGGAGCCGCAGCGCTCAGTGATCCCGGCCGCGACCCAGCAGGCGCTGCGCACGCTGGAATGGATCGACCGCGCGGAGGTGTTGTGTGTCTGTGGCCCGAGCGGGACCGGGAAGTCGCACTTGATCGAGGCGCTCGGGCACCTCGCGATCGACAACGGTCGCACCGTCGCGTGGCACACCCCCGAGACGCTCGCGCAACTCCTGCGCCGCCACCGCGCCGACGACACCGTCAGCAAGGCGATCGGCAAGCTGATCCGCGTCGATCTGCTCGTGATCGACGACATCGGCCTACTTCCGGTTTCCGCGGACGCGGCCGAGGCGATGTTCCGCGTCGTCGACGCCGCCTACGAGAAACGCTCGATCGCGATCAGCTCCAACATCCACCCGAGCGGGTTCGACGAGCTGATGCCCAAGACGCTCGCGACCGCGACCGTCGAGCGACTGCTGCACCATGCGCACGTCGTGATCACCGACGGGCAAGACAGCTACCGGCTCGCCCAAGCAACCGCCGGCAAGGGGGTGAAGCCCCTGACCTGACCCACGATTCTCGGCCACCCCCGGTGGGGAGAAACGATGGCCACCAACCCCCGAGGTGGGGAGATTTGATGGCCACCAGCGGGGAGAAATGATGGCCACCAGTGGGGAATTAAGTGGCCGCTAGTGGGGAGAAACCGATGGCCATTGACACGCCCGTACCCTTAGGTGCGTCCGACCCTCACCCAGCTCCTATCGCACCGGTCCGGACCCACGGGTCGTCGATACGCTCGTATCCGTCGTAGCGCCCAAGCACCAGCTCGAAGTGGCGCAGCACCCGCGGCATCTGCCGGCGAGCCTCGCCACCGAGTCACTCGCCACCTGAACTGGCACTTTGGCCGACGTC
>DATFDC010000098.1:0-10532 GCA_035252415.1 Solirubrobacteraceae bacterium | reverse complement strand
GAGGCGACGATCTTCTGGACCGACGAGGAGCCGATGCTGCCGGGTCGGACCTACATGCTGCGGGTCGGCACCAAGCTGGTGTCCGCCACGATCGCGTCCCCTCGGGGCAAAGCGCGCTTGTCGCTCAACGAGATCGGCCGGTGCGAGGTCGCCCTGGGGCAACAGATCGCGTTCGATCCGTACGGGCAGAACCGCGACACCGGCGGCTTCATCGTCATCGACCGGATCAGCGGCGCGACCGTCGGCGCGGGGATGATCCGCGGGCCGCTGCGCCGGTCGCAGAACCTCTCACTGCAGACGCTGACCGTCGACAAGCGTGCGCGCTCGGCAAGCCTCGGGCAAACGCCGTGCGTGCTCTGGCTCACTGGGCTCTCTGGAGCCGGCAAGTCGACGATCGCCAACCTCGTCGAGACCGAACTGCACCGTCGCGGAAACCACACCTACCTGCTCGACGGCGACAACGTCCGCCGCGGCCTCAACCGCGACCTCGGCTTCGACGATTCGGACCGCGTCGAGAACATTCGGCGCGTCGCCGAGGTTGCCCGGCTGATGGTCGATGCCGGCTTGATCGTGCTCGTCTCGTTCATCTCGCCGTTCCGCTCAGAGCGCGAGCTGGCGCGGAGCCTGTTCGCCGACGACGAGTTCATCGAGGTCTTCGTCGATACGGCGCTCGCCGTCGCCGAAGATGCTGCGGCAGCCAAGGTCATCGCCGAGCTTGAACGGCGCGGGCTCGTCGGGTAAACCGCGCCTATCGGTGGGCGACCGCACGGGCCCGCCAACGCGGCAGGTCCGTCCCCAGCGCGCATCCCGCAGAGTCGGTCAGCAGGGAGCGCGGTTGCAGCGAAGCGACGTCGGCCGACGGCGGCACGATCACCATGTCCGGGCAGTCGTCGGGATCGACGCCGACGCTTGCCATCGCGTCGCGCACCCGGCGTTCGACGCGGTGCAGGTCGTACTCATCGGCGACGATCACGAGCAGCGGTCCAGCCGTGCCTCCCACGTCGCTCGAGTACGCGCTGATCAGCTCCGGCTGCTCAGTCAGCCCTCCGGCGCCGGCAAGCGTGATGGTTCGCCGGGCGTCGGTGGCCGGCGCGATCGGGGCGGCGCCGGGGCATTCGCGGAGGACTTCGTCGACTGCCTCGTTTGCCTTCGCCACGAAACTGTCGACGGGCGGTACACCGGGGCTCACGATCTCCCCGGTCTCGGCCACGTGCGTGTGGTAGTGGAGCATGGCCGGGATCGGAGGATCGGGCGTCGCGATGTGGGTCGGCAGGTTCCACTTGGGGTCTAGATCGATCACCCCGATCCCAAGATCCGCAAGGGCAAGCGCCATCGCGACTTGGTCGACGCACATCACGCGCTCCCCGACGCGCGGGAGCAGCTCTCGGTCGAGCAGCCACGTCGCCCACCGCCCCCACTCGCGCGAGACGTCCGCAAGGATCGCAGCAGGGATCAGGTAGAAGCCCCCGTTCCCGTTGCCGGCGAGCGTCCAGCCGCCGGGTTGCCAGCCGGTGGCGACGACCCGCGTCTCGTCCACGCCGGCCGCCGCGAAGATGTCGCTCAGCACGCGCAGCTCCGGTCGCTCGATGTCCACCGGCCTCATCCCGACATGGCCGTCGGGGATCGAGATCGCCCGCGGGTCCTCGAAGAAAGCAACGTCCGAGTCGGTCAGCACGCACAGGCCGTCCGGGCCCTCCTCGCACAGGCTCAGCGCACCGCCGATCTTGTTGCACGGCGGGTGGCGCGGGTCGAAGGACGGGATCTCACGCACGCCTACGCCTCGCGAGCGCAGATAGTCGACGATCGGCGAGCCGCCGTCTCCGACCACGTGCAACCGGAGGTCGGTGGCCGGCACGCCAACGATCCGCGTCAAAGATGCGTACCAGCGCAGAGCCTCGACCGCGTACCGGGGATGGCGCAGGTCGATGACGGTCGAGATGACGTCGGAGCCTTCGGGCCGCTCGGGGCCGCCGAGCTGACGATCCGAATCACAATCTGGCATGGGTCCACCGTTCATCGAGGGTGACCATGTAATCGGCCCGACGCTCGGGTTCTTTAGGTCCGCGACCTCGTCACTCCGCGTCGGCCACGATCGATCCGACCCGCTCGCCGATTGTCCGGTCGCGGCTGTACACGATCGCGCCCCACACCAGCGCCACCACGACGATCCCGAGCGCGATCCACACGTAGGAGTTGAACGGCGCCGGCTGTCCCGGCTTGATCAGCTCATACAGCGGGTAGCCGATCGCCGCCACGCCGAGGAGTGGCAGCACCAGGTGGGTGAGCGGGTTGAACCGATCGGGGTGATAGCGGCGCCAGTACACCGGCAGGGCCAGGTTGGCCACCAGGTAGGTGAACGCGACCAGGATCGTTCCCAGCGTGGCGATCTCGCCGAAGAAGATCACCACTCCGTCCGGGTTGCTGCTGCGGCAGAACACGTAGGTGATGCCCAGCGCGAGGCCGAGAAAGACCAGGAACGCCACCCACGGCGTCTGGGTGCGTGCGGTCACGCGGCCGGTGACGCTCGGCAGCAGGCCCTCGCGGCCGGAGTTGAAGATGATCCGGGCCTGCGAGTTCGTCGCCGAGATCAGCGTGCCGAAGATCGACGTGAAGCCCGCGATGTAGGCCAGGAAGGCCAGGAAGCTCGCCACGCCCTGCGCCGCGTCGACCATCGGCACGCCGGCCGCGGTCAGCTTCTCGGGATTGTTGTCGAACCCGACCACGGTCGAGTAGGACAGGAACACGTAGAGCACCACGATCAGCGCGACGCTCGTGAAGATCGCCTTCGGGACGGCCGTGCGCGGGTTCTGGGTCTCCTCGGCCATGGCCGCCGAGTTCTCCCAGCCGATGAACAGGTACACCGCGAGTGGGAACCCGAGTGACAGGCCCGAGAATCCACGGTGCAGATTGCCGGGGTCGAGCGGCTTGAGGCTGATGCTGCCGGAATGCTGGATGAGCAGCGCGACCGCGATCACGATCAGCAGGATCGCCTCGAACGCGAAGAAGATCGCGGCGATCGTGGTCGACGGCTTCGCGCCCGAGATGATCAGATAGAGCGCGGCACCCGTGAGGATCGCGGTGAAGATCTGCCACGGGATCGTGATGCTCAGGTAGTGCTTGATGATCGTCTCGGTCCAGCCGCCGGAGATGGCCACCACGGAGGACACGGCCAGGATGTAGCCGGCCCCCAGCACCACGGCCGCCACGACGGCGGAGTAGCCGCCGAACGCGCGGCCGATGAACGTCACGAATGAGCCCGTCGACGGTCGCGAGCGCGAGAACTGGGTGAGGGTGTTGCCGAGCAGCGCGATCGCGATCCCCGCCGCGACCACGGTCAACGGCGCGGCCACGCCGGCGGTCGAGACGATCAGCGCGAACCCGAAGAAGAAGCTCATGGCCGGCGCGATGTTGGCCAGCGTCGCCGCCGAGATGTCGAAGTTCGTCAGGACGCCGCGGGCGAGGCGCGCAGGCTCGGGCCGCGCAACGCTCTCCGTGGGTCCGGGCGTGCGTAGTGTCGCCACCATCCCCTCCTCTCAGATGCGCGGCGCACCGGCTGCGCCGCATGCGGATGGGAGCGTACTCCTCCTACCCGATGACCCGCCGGCCCCAGGTGAACGAGTCGCCCAGCCAGCTGCCCTTCAGCGGCTCGACGTACACGCCCTGTCCCGAGGAGTGGATCACCCAGTTGTCGCCCAGGTAGATCCCGGTGTGGATCACGTTCTGCTCGGTCGCCGTGCTGTTGAAATGCGCGGTGCCGAAGAACAGCAGGTCGCCCGGCTTCAGCTGGTTGATCCGGAGCCGCTGGCGGTGCGGGATCTCCTGCGCCATCTGCGCCGCGGTCCGCCCGCCGATCCGATTGCCCCAGGGCAGCCCGGAGAGCTTGAACACCCTCCACACGAAGCCCGAGCAGTCAAACCCGCCGTGGACCTGCGGGCCCCACATCCAGCTCCCGGGCTCGGCGGTGTCGGACTCGCCGGCCCAAACGTACGGGTAGCCGATCCGGCTGACCGCGATCCGGAGCGCCTGCTTCTGGGCCGAGCTCATCCTCGGGAGCGCGAAGGCACCGAGCGCCTCCCGGGCACCGTCCACGTTCCAGCTTCCGAAGCCCGCCACCTGGGCCAGCGACCACGCCGCCTCGGCCCGGGTGATCGGATCGCTCGGGAACAGCTCGAGCTGGTCGGTCCCGGACGGATGGTCGTAGCGCAGGCCCAGGTAGCGCGCCACCACCTCGGTGCCGAAGTAGGCGGGCGGCCTCAGGCCGGCGGCCGCCGCCACCGACTGCACGTGGGAGGCCACGTCGGCCAGGCCGAGCTGGTCGATCACCAGCGCGTCGAAGCGGGTGACCGTGACGGGGCCCCCGGAGATCCGGACGGTGTGCACAGGCGGGGTCTCGGGACCCGCGTCGCCCTGCCCGGCCTGCCCGCTCTGACCGCCGACTCGAGTTGCCACCGCCGCCATCGCGGCGTTGGCCTGGGCCGCGGTCAGCGGCGAGGCGCCCTGGAACGATCCGCCGGGCGCGCTCATCAAGCCATCTTTGACCACCTGGCGCTGCTGGGCGCCGTCCCAGTTGCCGAGCGTCACGGACGCCGAGGCCTGGGTTGGAGCGAGCGCGCCGGCGCCGATCAGGACGCCCAGAATCAGCGCGCGACGCGCGAAAGTCATCTGCATACCCCCTGGTCATCGGCGCGATCGACCGGCGACTCAAGCCAGGCTGGACGCCGCCGATCTATCAGGTAGTAGATGAGCTTTACCGATGCCGTAAGCCGGGTCACCCAGATCCAGGCGCAGATCGCTTCTCTTCAGACCGCCTTCGATCCGTCGGTGGCGGGCGCGTCGGCCACCCCGACCGGGACGGCGACCGCGAGCAGCGCCGGTACCAGCAGCTTCGCCGCCGCGTTGGCTGCGGCGCAAGATTCCTCACACGCCGTTCCGACCGGCGCCCAGAGCCAGCTGACCTCCGGCCAGCAGCAGTTCGCCTCGCGCCTGGCCGCCCAGACCGGCCTCGACCCGTCGGTCATCTCGGCCTGGCTGCTCGCCGAGGAGTCCGGCAGCGCCGCCCAGTCGCGCCAGGCCCAGAGCAACAACGACTGGCTGAACATCGGCTACACCGACAGCGGCACCTTCGGCTCGGCCGACTCGATCTGGAGCGACCCGATCACCGCCGCCGACGCCACCGCCGGCTGGCTCAAGGGCCAGAACACGATCCCCGGCTACGGCACCGCGAGCTCGGGCATCCAGGGCATCCTCAGCACCGCCGGCCAGCCCGCCTCGGTCCAGATCGCCACGCTCCAGAACTCCGGCTGGGCCTCGAGCGGCTATCCCAGCCTGCCCTCGCTGTACCAGCAGGTCGCTACTTAACCAGCGCCAGCACCCGGGCGCCTTCGTCGGCGAGCCCCAGATACCGAGTGCACTCCTCGGCGATCACCGGCCGGCCCACATGGAACCCCTGGGCGTAGTCGCAGCCGAGCCGGGCCAGGACCTGCTTGACGTTCTCGGTCTCGACGCCCTCGGCGGTCACCCGCAGGCCGAGGTTGCGACCGAGGTCGATGATCGAATGCACGAGCACGGCGTCCTGGCGATCGGTCTCCATCCGGGTCACGAACGAGCGATCGATCTTGATCTCGTCCACCGGCAGCTGTTGCAGCTGCGACAGCGACGAGTAGCCGGTCCCAAAGTCGTCGATCGCGATCATCACGCCCATCGCGCGCAGCTCCTTAAGCGACGAGCGCGCCCGCGGTAGGTCGGCCACGATCCGGCTCTCGGTGATCTCGAGCTGCAACGCCGAGGCATGCAGGTCGAGCCGGGCCAGGAGCGCCCCGATCATCACCGGCAGGTCGTGATCGAGCAGGCTCCGGGTCGACACGTTGACCGACACGGTCACCTCGAGTCCGGCCCGGCGCCAGCGGCGGCACTGCTCGAGCGAGGCCTCGAGCACCTTCTCGGTGAGCGGCTTGATCACGCCGGTCTGCTCGGCCAGCGGGATGAACCCGTCGGGCCCGATGCAGCCGAGCTGGGGATGGTTCCAGCGCACCAGCGCCTCGAGCGCCAGCGTCGCGCCGCCCTTGAGCGGCACCTTGGGTTGGTAGTGGACGACCAGCTCGCCTCGCTCGATCCCGCGCCGCAGCTGCGCCGCCAGCGCCAGCCGGTCGATGCTGTACTCGTCGGCCTCCTTCGCGTAGGTGGCAAACGCGGCATCCGAGCCCTTGGCGCAGTACATCGCCACGTCGGCGTGGCGCATCAGCTCGGGCGCCGTGCGACCGTGCTCCGGATAGCAGGCGATCCCGATGCTGGCGCGCAGGTGCAGCGCCACCGAGTCGGCCTCGAGCGGGTGATCGAGGGCGGTCAGCAACCGCTCCGCCACCTGCTCGGCGTCGGCCTGCGAGCCGGACACGAGCAGGCCGAACTCGTCGCCGCCGATCCGGGCCAGGACCGCGTCCTGCCCGCCGGCCGCGATCGCCTGGCTCAGCCGGCGGGCCACCCGCTGAATGACCAGATCGCCGAGCTCGTGTCCGAGCGTGTCGTTGATCTCCTTGAAGTCGTCCAGGTCGAGCAGCATCACGGCCACCGGCCGGCCCTCTCGCTCCGCGCCGTCCAGCGCCTCGCTGACCGCCTCGGCGAGCGAGGAGCGGTTGGGCAGGCTGGTCAACCCGTCGTGCTGGGCACGATGGCTCGACATCGCCGCCTGCCGCCCGCCCACGTATACGGCGAGCATCGGCACAAAGCAGACCGGGACGAGCGCCACGCTGGCGTCGGCCGAGGCGAGCAGCGCGGGAGCGAAGGCCAGCACGCAGCCGGCCGTCCAGGCCTGGAAAGCCAGGTCCTCGCGCAGGTATCGGCCGATCGGCAGCCGGGCCAGCAGGGCGCCGGCCACGCAGGCCAGCAGGTGGTTGGTGGCGAAGAAGGCCGCCGCCGCGAGCAGCACGATCGGCAGCTCGTCACCGGTGATGCTGGTCAGCGGCAACGACCCGGCGATCGACAGGACCGCCCCCGCTGCGAGCACCGCGAGCAGGTACTGCGCCGCGTTGAACAGGATCTTGAGCGGCGCGAGCCGGCCGGCCAGATCGGCGATCACCGAGCTCGCGACGTAGATCAGCGCGGCCGGCCCGGGACCGCAGCGGAGCAGGATCGCGAAGGCAAACGCGGTCGAGATCGTCACCCGGGCCAGACCCCGGCGCACCGGCACGGGGATCGGCAGAAGCTCGCCGGCCAGCACGAAGGCGGACAGGACGACGAACATGGCCGGCGAGCCGACCCGCCACTCCCGCGTCCACGGCACGAGCGCCACCAGGACCGCGGCAAGCCCGGCCACCAGCGTGGCGTAAACGACGAACGTGTGCGGCGTGGGCTCTCGGCGGGAGCTGGACCGCAGCCCCCGCCACATGGCTAACACCGGCGGCTCAAGCGATCTTGTGGCCGGCGGCTCGTGCCACCACCGACGATCTCGCATGCACCTTCGCCTGATGGCCCGACACTCGGAACGACGTCTTCTTGGCCGCCGCCGAGGATGGCCCTGTGACGGCAAAGACGAGCGCTACGCCGGTCGCCAGAACGATTGAACCTGCCCGCCGCCTCCCATAACGGTAGACATTTCCACGCATGATCTACCTCTCTCTTGTGTTACGCCCCGGCCCCACAAGTGTGTACACGACACAAGTGTGTGCACCGTCTTGACCGCATATCGGCGGGTCGCGCGAGAGGCTTAATCGAACATTCGTCCACAGCGGGAGGAAAAACCTCAACCGCTCAGAACAGCGGCTCCTGCCCCGGCAGCTCCAGGCCCTCGCGCGAGCGGCCTCGCCCCGTCGCGCCGGCCACGTCCCGTGCGATCGCCCCCTCCGACCGCGAGGCGATCACCGGCTCCTCGATCCCCTCCACGTAGACCAGCGTCCGTCGCCCGTCGCCGCGGTCGGGGCCCTCGAGCGGCACCAGCGCGTACACCCGATCCGCCCGGACGAACTTGCCGTAGCCGAGGGGGACCAGGGCGGGAAGCTGGCGCGCCATAGCTGACAAGATTCTCCACCAAATGCCCGACGACACCTTTGTATTGGGCGGGGACCTCGAGGTCTTCCGTCTCGGATTCGGCGCGATGCGCATCACCGGACCCGGGATCTGGGGCGAGCCGGAGGACCCTGCCGCCGCCCGCGAGCTGCTCCGCCACGTCGTCGAGCGCGACGTCAACCTGATCGACACCGCCGACTCCTACGGCCCGGAGGTGTCGGAGAACCTGATCGCGGAGGCTTTGCGGCCCTACCCGGAGAACCTGGTGATCGCCACCAAGGGAGGGTTCGAGCGCTCGGGCCCCGGCCGCTCGGAGGCGGCTGGTCGCCCTGATCGCCTGAGGCGCTGCTGCGAGAGCTCGCTGCTGCGCCTGCGGCTCGAGCGGATCGACCTCTACCAGCTCCACACGGTCGACCCGAAGGTCCCGATCGAGGACTCGGTGGCCGCGCTGGCCGAGCTCCAGGAGGAGGGCAAGGTCCGCCACATCGGGCTGTCCAACGTGACTGTCGAGGAGATCGAGCGGGCTCAGCAGATCGTCCCGATCGTCTCGGTCCAGAACCACTACAACGTGGGCGACCGCGCCTCCGAGGACGAGCTCCGGTTCTGCGAGGAGAACGGGATCGCGTTCATGGCCTATTTCCCGCTGGCCCGGGGCGATCTGGCCAAGCCCGGCAGCGCGGTGGCCGAGATCGGGAGCCGACACGGCGCCACGCCGGGACAGGTCGCCCTGGCCTGGCTGCTCCAGCATTCCCCGGTCACGCTGCCGATCCCGGGGACCAGCAAGATCGCCCACTTCGACGAGAACCGCGAGGCAGCCGAGCTCGAGCTCGAGGACGACGAGCTCGAAGCCCTCGACGAGCTCGCTGCTGCTTCCTGAGGGCCCTAGTCGGACAGGACCAGCGCGAGGCGCCGCTCGAGCGCCTCGGCGAGCCGGTCGCGCACCGGGCCCTGCTCGAAGCGCTCGACCAGCGCGGCCAGGAAGCCCTCGATGACCAGCCGCTTGGCCACGTCCTCGCGCAGCCCGCGCGAGCGCAGGTAGAACAGCTGCTCGGGATCGACCTGCGCCACCGCCGCGGCATGGGTGCAGCGCACGTCGTTGGCCTGGATCTCGAGGCCCGGGATCGCGTCGGCGTGCGCGCGCTTGGACAGCAGCAGGTTGCGCGACTCCTGGAAGGCGTCGGTCTTCTGGGCGCCCGGGTCGACGATGATGTTGCCCTTCCAGACCGCGGTCGAGCGGCCGGTGAGCACGCCGCGGAAGGCCAGATCCGAGGTCGTGTTGGGCGCCGCGTGCTCCTGGGTGGTGTCGAAGTCGATGTGCTGGCGAGCATGGGTCGCGTACGCGCCGGTCACGCGCGCGTCGGCGCCCTCGCCGGCTAGGCGCGTCTCCATCAGCACATGCCCGGAGCGCGAGCCGAAGCCGAGAGCGACCCAGTCGAGGCTCCCGTCGCGGCTGACCGCGGCGCGCTGTGCGCCGAACACCCAGCTGGACTCCGATAGCCCTTGCCCGCACACGTAGCGCAGGTGGGCGGCGTCGCCGACGACGAGCTCGCTGGTGATGTTGAAGATGCCGTCGAGGTCATCGGCGGCGGACAGGAATTGCTCCCAGACCTCCGCCTGCGCGCCCTCCTCGAGCACGATGCGCGTCCTCTGGTTGACGAGCGTTCCGCTCTCCGACTGCACGGCCGTCAACGAGATCGGCCGCTCGAGCACGACGTGGCGACCGACCGTGACGGTCGTGTTGTCGCCATCGGTCTGCACCGACACGCCCGCCGGCAGCTGGGTGTCGTCGAGCGACCACAGCTCGCCGGCACCGCCGTCCCGGGCCACCGGGGCCGACCGGTAGGCCTCCAGATCGAGCTCCGAAAGGTCGGTGAACTCCCAGCCCGGGCGGCCCTTGAAGGTTGGGAGCTCTACCGCGCTAGCCAATCGAACCCTCCATCTGGAGCTCGATCAGCCGGTTCATCTCGACCGCGTACTCCATCGGGAGCTCCTTGGTGATCGGCTCGATGAACCCGTTGACGATCAGCTTGGACGCCTCGTCCTCGGGGATGCCGTGGGACATCAGGTAGAAGAGCTGGTCGTCGCCGACCTTCGACACGGTCGCCTCGTGGCCGACGTTCACGTCGTCCTCGCTGATCCGGATCGTCGGGTAGGTGTCGCTGCGTGAGTGCTCGTCGAGGAGCAGCGCGTCGCACACGACCTTGGAGCGAGCGCCGTGCGCGCCCTTGGCGATCTCGAGCAGGCCGCGATAGGAGCCCCGGCCGCCGTCCTTGGAGATCGACTTGGCGAAGATGTTCGAGGTCGTGTTGGGCGCGGCGTGGATGATCTTGCCGCCGGCGTCCTGATGTTGGCCCTTGCCTGCGAACGCGATCGACAGGATCTCGCCGTGGGCTCGCTCGCCCATCAGGTACACGCTCGGGTACTTCATGGTCAGCCGCGAGCCCAGGTTGCAGTCGACCCACTCCACGGTGGCGTCCTCCTGCGCCACCGCGCGCTTGGTCACCAGGTTGAACACGTTGGTCGACCAGTTCTGC
>DATFDC010000097.1:0-8360 GCA_035252415.1 Solirubrobacteraceae bacterium | reverse complement strand
GAGGCGGCGCGCCGCGCCAGCATGCTCGGGCGGGGTGGCGATCACCGCGGCGGCGCCCGCGCTCAGCGCGGCGCCCGAGCCGAACACGAACGGCAGCATGCGCCGGGCCTCGTGCCACACGGGAATCGCCGTGTTCGCCACCAGCGCGGCGGTGTAGGTCGACAGCGGCAGGCCGAGCAGGGCCGCCGCCGGTCTGGCGACCCTGGCCGGCCTGGGGAACAAGCCCGTCCAGGCATTGACGGCGGCCAGCGTAGTTGCCGCTCCGCTCGCGCCGAGGATCCAGGAGCCCACGCTCATCGGCGAGGTCACCTTGAACATCCTGAGCATGTTCAAAAACCGAGCCGGGCGGCCCAGATCGGAGATCAGGAAGACCGGGCTGGTCGCGATCCCGGCGAACGCGCCCGCCCAGGCGCGCTGAGCCAGCACGTCGTTGCCGCGCAGCTCAGACAGATAGGCCAGGCCCGCCGAGGCACCCGCGAGGCCGCCGGTGAAGAAGTACATGGGGATCTCCCACGTCCAGATCGGCTCCTTGATCACCGGCTGGCCGTGGTACGAGGTGGTCTCGCTCACTTCTCACCTCCGAAAACCGCCGCCGCCAGCCCGACGCCGAGCGCAACCGCCGCCGCGCCGGCCGCCGCCCAGATCTCCCCGAGGTCGCGGCGGGTGTCCACCGGGTCGGGGGGAAGGCCGTAGACCTCGGGCTCGTCGAGCAACAGGAAGAACGCGCCGGCGCCGCCGATGCCGTCGTCGGCGGCGGCCAGGTAGGGCTGAGCCTTGTCCTGCCCGGCCTCCTGAAGGGACGCCAGGCGATGCTCGGCCCGCTCGTGTAGCTCGGTCAGCTCGCCGAACTGGATCGAGTTGGTCGGGCAGGCCTGAGCGCAGGCCGGCTCCTTGTCGTCCTTGAGACGGTCGTAGCACAGGGTGCACTTCCAGACCCGGCCATCCTCCTCGCGCTGGTCGAGCACACCGAACGGACAGGCCGGGACGCAGTAACCGCACCCGTTGCACACGTCCTCCTGGACGACCACCGTGCCGAACTCGGTTCGGAACAGCGCGCCGGTGGGGCACACGTCGAGACACGCCGCGTGTGTGCAGTGCTTGCAGACGTCGGAGGCCATCAGCCAGCGGAAGCCGTCGGCCTCCTGGTAGGTGCTCACGCCGCCGTCGACGGCCTGGCCGCGCGCCGCCGCCTCGACCAGCGAGGCGCCCTCGGTCACGTCCACGGGCAGCTTCTGCTCGATGAACGCCACGTGCCGCCACCGGTTGGCATCCAGTTCGACGCTGTTGTCGTAGGAGTTGCCGGTGTAGCCCTCGATCGACATCGGGATCTCGTTCCACTCCTTGCACGCGACCTCGCAGGCCTTGCAGCCGATGCACACCGACGTGTCGGTGAAGAAGCCCATGCGCGGCTTGGCCTTCTCGCCGTAGCTGCCCGGCCACGCCACGGTTTCAAGGTGAGGGCTCAATCCTTCACCCCCGCACGCTGCCGGTATTCCTCCACGAGCTGAAGCCGCTCCCGACCCCGCGGCCGGCGGCCCGGGCGAATGTCACAGGTGGCGACCTTGTATTCCGCGATGTGCACGTTGTTGTCGAGCGCGAGCGGCAGCAGCTCGTTGGCCGAGTCGCCGGTGACGATGCCGACCCCGCCCCAGTGGTACGGGGCACCGACCAGGTGCATCGTCCGGTTCTGCACCCGGAGAGGCTTCAGGCGCTCGGTGACCATCACGCGGGCCTCCACGGCCTGGCGGGCGGTGACGATCGTGGCCCAGCCACCGTGCTCGAGCCCGCGCTCGGCGGCCAGTTGCGGAGAGACCTCGCAGAAGAACTCCGGCTGGAGCTCGGCCAGGTAGGGCACGGTGCGTGACATGCCTCCGGCCGTGTGGTGCTCGGTCAGGCGGTAGGTCGTCAGCACGAACGGGAACACCTCCGCGCCCGGCTCTCCGTCGACCGGGTGATAGGGGTTCTCGGGGCGGTGGAACACCTGGCGGGTCGGGTTCTGCTGCTGGGCGTACAGCGGGTTCTTGAACGGCGTCTCCTGCGGCTCGTAGTGGGTGGGCAACGGCCCGTCGACCAGGCCGGTGGGCGAGTAGATCCAGCCGCGCCCGTCGGGATGAAGGATGAACGGCTTGTCGCCGGCGATCGCCTCCATCTTCTTGGCCTTGCGCTCTGGCTTGAAATGCGGCTCCTTGTCCGGCGGGAAGTCGGGCGAGTCGCCCAGGCTCGTCCATTTGCCCTCCTCGGTGTCCCACCACACGTAGCGCTTGCGCTCGGACCAGGGGTTGCCGTCGGGGTCCGCCGCCGCCCGGTTGTAGATGATCCGGGTGTCCTTGGGCCACGCCCAGCCCCATTCGTGCGCGATCCAGTTCTGCTCGGCGTGCGGTCGCTTGCGCGCCGCCTGGTTGACCCCCTCCTTGTAGACCCCGCAATGGATCCACGATCCGCAGGTGGTCGAGCCGTCCTCCTCAAGCTCGTCGTAGCTTAAGAGGAACGAGCCGTCGGGCTTGCGGCCCGAGATCTCCATCAGGATGTGCTCGGCGTCGGGCTCGTCATGCTTGCCGACCAGCGGGTAGTCCCAGGTCAGATCGAGGATCGGCCGGTTCTTTGGGTCCTCCGAGCCGGCCAGCTTCTCGCGGATTCGCTTGCCCAGATGGTAGATCCAGTGAAGCTCGGAACGACACTCTTCCGGTGGCTCGCAGGCCTTGTGGTGCCACTGGAGCAGGCGCTGGGTGTTGGTGAACGAGCCGTCCTTCTCGGTGTGGGCCGCGGCCGGGAGGAAGAACACTTCGGTCTGGATGTCCTGCGCGCGGACCTCACCAGACTCGTGCTCGGGCGAGTCCTTCCAGAACGTGGCCGATTCGATCGGCTGGAAGTCACGCACCACGAGCCAGTCGAGCTTGGCCAGGGCCAGGCGGATGAGCTTGGAGTTGGCCGAGCCGACGGTCGGGTTCTGGCCCACGCAGAACATGCCCTTCACCCCGCCGTCGAGCATCTTGAGCATCATCGCGTAGTGCGAGTGGTCGCCGTTGATCCGCGGTAGGTGCTGGAAGCAGAACTCGTTGTCCTCGGTAGCGGCGTCGCCCCACCAGGCCTTGAGCAGCGACACCATGTAGGGCTTCAGGTTGCCCCAGGCGCCGGTGTCGGGTCCGTTGAGCTCGATGAACGTCTCGAGCGTCGGGTGCGACTGGGGGTGGGGCATCGGGATGTAGCCCGGCAGGATGTCGTAGAGGGTCGGGATGTCGGTCGAGCCCTGGATGTTGGCGTGTCCCCGGAGGGCCAGGATGCCGCCGCCGGGGCGGCCGATGTTCCCGAGCAGGAGCTGCACGATCGAGGCGGCGCGGATGTTCTGCACGCCGACGGTGTGCTGAGTCCATCCCACCGAGTAGACGACCGCAGACGTGCGCTCGCGGCCGGAGTTCTCGCACATGGCCTCGGCCACCGCGACCAAGTCCTCCGGCGAGCAGCCGCAGATGTCCGCGACGACCTCCGGCGTGTAGCGCTCGAAATGGCGCCGCACCAGCTGGACCACGCAATGCTCGTGCTGCATGGCTTCGTCGAGCTCGGGCGGCTGCCCGCCCTCGAGCTTCATTCCGTGCGCGCCATGCGCCTGATCGCCCGAGACGTCGGCCTGTTGCTCTGACTTGCCGGCGGTCGCCTCACCACCGGCCTTGTCATAGCTCCACGTGTTGATCCCGTAGGCGCTGTGATCCGGGTTCCAGCCCGAGAAGTATCCGGAGGCGTCCTCGGTGTCCTGGAGCTCGGGGTTGATGACCACTGGGCCGTTCGTGTAGTGCTGCACATACTCCTTGAACCAGGCGTCGTGCTCGAAGATGTAGTTGACGATCCCGCCCAGGAACGCGATGTCCGTTCCCGGCCGGATCGGGACGTAGCGGTCGGCCATCGCGCTGGTCCGGGTGAACCGGGGATCGACGTGGATGACCTTGGCGCCGCGCTCCTTGGCCTCGATCACCCACTGGAAGCCGACCGGGTGCTGCTCGGCCATGTTCGAGCCCATGATCAGGATGCAGTCCGAGTTCTGCAGGTCCTGCTGGAACGTGGTGGCGCCGCCGCGGCCGAACGACGTCCCCAGACCGGGGACGGTCGAGCTGTGTCATATGCGGGCCTGGTTCTCGATCGAGACCGCGCCGGCGGCGGTGAAGAACTTCTTGATCAGGTAGTTCTCCTCGCTGTCGAGCGTGGCCCCGCCGAGGAAGTGCATGCCGAGCGTGCGCTTGAGCGGCTCGCCGTCGTCGGTCTCCGCCTCCCAGGTGTCCTCGCGGGTCTTGATCACCCGGTCGGCGATCATGTCGGTGGCCTGCGCGAGGCTGATGTACTCCCAGTCGGTGGCGCCGGGGCGCCGGTACTTGACCCGGGTCTCGCGCATCGGCGAGTTGACCAGCTTCTCGGAGGCCGAGCCCTTCGGGCACAGCCGACCGCGGGAGATCGGCGAATCGGGATCGCCCTCGATCTGGATGACCTTCTCGTCCTTGACGTAGACCTTCTGGCCGCAACCCACGGCGCAGTACGGACAGATCGACTGGACCACCTTGTCGGCGGTCCTGGTCCGTGGGACCAGGTTCTCGGAGCGGACCGACTGCGCGGCGCGACCGAGGCCGTAGGCATCTCCGCCAAGCTGGCGCAGGAACGGGACGATCAGCCGGCGCTTGTCCATTGCTGCCGATCGTTACCCGAGCGGTCCCGGGCAAAACCCGGCCATCGGCGCCCCCCGTAACCGCACGGACACGTCTGCTTGTCGGGTCAGGCGTCTGGGTACCCGCTACCCATGGCAAGCGATGTCGAAATCGGGCGCGCGCTGGCCGCGGTGGCCGCGACGCTCAACGATCAGAAGCTAGAGGGCTTCGACACCGGCCGCGTCCAGAAAATCGTCACCGAGGCAGTGGGTGGAAAGCCGCTCCTGACCGTGGACGACGGCGGCGGCCTGCACGACCGCACTTCAGGCGTCCGGGTGGGTGCGATCCGCCGAACGCCCAGCGGCGAGTGGATCACCGAGCGCCAGAACGAGTCGGCCAAGGGGGCGGAGACGGCAATCCCGGCCAAGGTCGAGGACAGCTGATATAGCGTGGTGTTTGTCAAGTGGCCGTGTGAGATCGCGTCCGCTGGGCGGGCGTTGGAGGTTGTTCAGGAGGGCGGGGCGTCGGGCTCGTTGACGGCGTTGCCAGTCTGATATGCGGGGATTGCCACCCCATGGCCTTGTGCGCTGCCGGCGTGCGCGGGTCTAGGGACGAGCGTGACGCCACGTCATCGTGGTGTTGCTCATAGCTGTGTCGCGCGTGCCCGGCCGCTCTGCTCGGCCCGGCGCCCCGGCCTCCTGAACCGGGTGCTGCTGTCGATGTGGATCAGGGGGCGGTGGCGGCCGCCCAGAGGAAGCAGCTCAGTTCACGGGCGACGGCGACGACGGTTACGTGGTGCGGTTTGCCGCGGGCGCGCATCTGGTGGTAGACGTGATGCAGGCGGTGCTGCGCTTTGTTGGCGATCGCCAGCACGTGCTCGGGCTGTCCGTGCTGCCGGCTCTCCAAGGTCACGCCGATCCGGGGTTCGCGGGCGTAGTGCCAGGCGGATTCGATCAGCAGCCTGCGGGCAAGGGTCGAGCCGGTCTTGGTGATCGCGCCTTGCCGTGAGGACTCGCCGGATTGGTTGAGCGACGGGGTCAGCCCGAGCCAGGATCCGACGCGGGGTGCCTTCTGGAAGCGCTGCCAGTCCGCGCCGAGCTCGAGATGGATCGAGAGCGCGGTGAGCGTGTCCACACCTCGGAATGCGCGCAGCCGGGCGACCGTCGGCCACCACCGCTCATCGACCGCGAGCTGGGAGAGCCGCTCGGCGAGCGCCTGCTTGCGGGCGGTGAGCCCGTCGACCTGGGCGATCAGGTTCGCATAGGTCAGCTCGCTCGCCGGCTGGGAGAACTGCTGGCGAGCCAGCCAGCGGCGGTGCGCTTGACTCCAGGTCGTCGACTTCGGATACACCCGGCCGTGACGCAACAGCATCTTCGATACCCGGTGGCGCGCGTTCATCAGGTCCCTGCGGCACGCGTCATGACAACGAGTCAGCTCCCGCGCGGCCTCGACCTCGACCGGCGGGACCACGATTGGATGCAACGACCCGGCCAGCAGACACCTCGCGCAACTCGGCGTCCTTGCGATCGGTCTTGACTCGATCCGCAGAACCGCGCGGTGTCTTGCCGGGCGCGACGACCTGCATCTCGATCCCCGCCGCAATCGCCGCTCGGTAGAGCCCAAACCCGGTCGGGCCCGCCTCATAACACGCCCGCACCGGCCCCGCAAGCGACTGCAACCACACCACCGGCGCTTCCACCCCAGGCCCGAACCGCACCCGCGAGAGCTCGCCCGTCGCCAAATCGATCACCGCCGCGTGTGTCGAGCGCGCATGGACATCCAACCCCACCCACGTCATCGTTCCGGACATGGCCGGACCTCCTCATCATCCTGGGGTCAGCCGGAGCCCATTTCTCCGGCCAGACAAACCCCCGCGAGGAGCGTCCGGCCTACAACCCCGGCAGGTCAACGCTGCAACGCGTCGCCCACGCCATATGGTCTAGTCCTCGTCTTCGTCGCCCTTGCCGCTTGGGGCGCCGGTCGGGGGCTCGTCCTGCTCGTCCTCGTCCCGAGGCGGCGCGCCGGGCACGTTCGGGTCGGAGCGCTTGCGCTCCCACTCCTGGGCGACGTTTTTGGTCTCCTCCTTAAGCTTCTCGCTGCGCTGCTCGAGCTCGTCTGCCTCGTCTTGGAGGTCGTCGGCGAGTTTGCCCGGTTCCTTATCGGCCATGCCCGCGGACTACCCCGGAGCCCGGGGATGCACACCGATTCGTGTCCCGGTCGATGGGTACACGCGGGGTCATGAGCGAACGAAGCGAACGCGAACCGACCGAAGAGCCGCCCGAGAACCGTCCTGAGGAGCCCGGGGCAGAGGGCGGAGCCGACAGCCCCGCGGCCGACAAGCTCCCGGGCCTTCCGGCCAACGACGACTCGCCGGTCGGCGACACCGACCAGCACTCGGACGCCTGATCAGCGCCGGGCGCGGACCGTGATCCCCTCGGTGCTCCCGCGCCGCAGCTGCTCGACGGGCGCGCGGGTCTGCTCGAGGTTCTTGACCCACAGCTCGTCGGCCAGGATCGTCACCGTGGCGATGATCGGGACCGCGATCAGGAGCCCGATGAACCCGAACAGCTGATCGACGGCGACCACCCCGATCGCCACGACGGCCGGGTGGAGCTTGACCGTGCGGGCGACCACCAGGGGCTGGATCACGTTGCTCTCGAGCTGGTGGGCCAGGATGTAGATGATCGCGACGACGATCGCCTTCTGGGGGGAGATCGTCAGCGCGTAGAGGATCGGGGGAATCGAGCTGGCCAGCGCCCCGAAGTAGGGGACGATCATCGCGACGGCCGTGAACACGGCGAAGAACGCGGCGAAGTTCAGCCCGACCGCCAGCAGCCCGAGGTAGGTGAGCGTGCCGAGCACGATCATCCCGACGAACAGGCCCCGCAGCCAGGCCAGGTACGCCGTCCGCAGGCGCATGAGGACGTGCTGGGCATGCGGACGCCGTGGGATCGGGAACAGGCGGATCATCCCGTTGACGAGTGGCTCGGGGTGGATCGCCGTGTACAGCGAGGTCAGCAGGATCACGATGATCGCCGCCACGCCGGCGGCGACGCTTGCCCCCACCGAAGCCAACGGGCCGAGCAGCCTGGACGGGTTGTGGGTGTAGTTGTTGAGGAAATGCTGTATCTGGCCACTGATGTGAGCCGGTGAAGAGCCGGTCAGTCGGCCCAAACGGCGGGTCAGGGAGTCGCCGATCCGCGGCAGTTCGTCGACGAAGTGGGTGACCGCGCGGCTGAACACCGGCACGATCAGCGCCACAAGGCCGCCGATTGCCGCGATTCCGATCAGGAGCCCCAGGGTCGCGCCGATCGCCCGGGGGACGTGCCAGCGCTCGAGCAGGTCGGCGAACGCGGCGAGCGGCGTCGCGATGATCGCCACGATCAGCACGCCGAGGATCAGGGTGCTGAGCGCCTGGAAGATCATCGCCGCGATGACCAGCCCGAACGCGAGCAGGATCGCCTTGTAGATGACCCCGGGAGTGATCTTGGTGTCCGACATAATTTCGCTCCAAGGCTGCCCACTAATTGGGCCCCGCACGCCCTACTACCCGGATTGACAGGCGGAAGCCAGATCCCGCGCCAGATCTCCGTTTCGCGCGACGATCACCTCGTCGAGTTCGAGCCAGGTGGCCACGAGGTGCAGCTCCGCAGCGAGCTCGACGGCCACGTGGCCCCCGTCGACGTTCGGCTCCGCAAACGCTCCCTGGACGAGCAGGGCGCCGCGCGCCCG
>DATFDC010000096.1:0-2490 GCA_035252415.1 Solirubrobacteraceae bacterium | reverse complement strand
CGCCACGACCTTGTCGGACAAATTGGCCGCGCGGCGGGCCGCGGTCAGCGCGCTCGGGCTGTTGGGCAGGACCACGACCTGCTCGGCGCGGCAGGCGTGGATGGCGGCCAGGACGTCGAGGCTGGAGGGGGCCAGCGCCGGGCCGCCGTCCAGCGCTCGCACGCCGAGACTCTCGAACAGGGACCTCATGCCGGCTCCGCTGACCACCGCGACCGCATCGCACACCGCCGGCTGCGCGGCAGCCAGCCGCCGCTCGCGCTGCTCGACCTGCGCGCGCATGTCGGCGACGTCGAGGTGCGACACGGTTCCGGCCGAGGCGAACTGCGCGGTCGCGCGGTCGGGATCATCGGTATGGATGTGCACCCTGAGCGTGGTCTGGTCACCCACGATCAGCACCGAGTCGCCGATCTGCTCGAGCGCGGGATGAAAGCGCCGTGACTCGAGGCTCACCCCGGTGACCGCGAAGCTCACGCAGTACCGGTATGTCGTGGATGAGTGCTGGGGACGAGTGACGCGGGCGGCCGCGTGGTGCGCCAGGACCGGCGGCGCGCCTCCGCGCAACGCGCCGAGGATGCCGGCAAGCAGCACGGTCAGGGCGTAGCCGCCGGCGTCGACGACACCCGCGTCGCGCAGCGCCGGGAGGAGGTCGGGGCCACGGCGCACCGAGCTCTCACCGGCGGCGAGCGCACGCTCGACGACCGCGGCGATGACCAGGTTCTGCATGTCGGCGGTGGCGTCCGGCGGCAGGCGCGCGTCGCGGAAGCGGGCCAGGTCGGAGGCGACCTGCACGCCCATCTCGCGCACGACGGTGAGGATTGTCCCCTCGACGGGGTCGCGGACCGAGCCGTAGGCCTGATCGACCGCGCGGGCCAGGGCGGCGCTGATCAGGACCGGATCGACGAGCTCACCCGGGCGGCTGGCCAGCTCCTCGGCCGCGCCTCGGATCAGCTGGGAGAGGATCACTCCCGAGGTGCCGCGGGCGCCGAGCAGCGCAGCCCGGGCGACCGAGGCGACGATCTGGTCGCGGCCGACCTGTTCGACGGCGCGGTCGCGGTCCGTCGAGGATGCGGCGAGCCGGTCGAGCTCGTCGAGTACCGCGCGCAGCGTCAGCACCATGTTGTCGCCGGTGTCGCCGTCGGCCACCGGGAACACGTTCAGCTCGTTGACCTCCTCGCGGCGCGCCTCGAGGGCCACGAGGCCGGCCTCGAGCACGGCACGGAAGCGCTCAAGGCTCGGATCAGACCCTGGGGTGGTCGGGGCCTCGATACTTGGGCCCCGAGCCCCGTCGGTCACTGGGCTTTGGCGACCTTGCCGGCCTTCAGGCACCGCGTGCAAACGTAGACCCGGCGGGGCGTCCCGTTATCGTCGATCCGCACCCTCTGCAGGTTGGGGTCGAAGCGCCGGCGCGTGGCCACCATCGAGTGGCTGCGGCTGTTGCCGAACGAGGGGCCCTTCTGGCACACGTGACAGACCTTGGCCATGGCCGGCGAGTATAGCCTTCTGGCCGGGCCTGACCCTGGTGCGATGGCCGCGTCTTGGAGGGAAGCAGGCCGTGCCGCGATGGTCGCGGCCTTGCGGAGGTGGAGACAGTCCACGACGGTTCGTATTCTTGGAGACGGGTAATGGAGCGTTTCGATGGGTGATCGAACCCCCGCGGACGTGCGCGTCCGCTCGGACCTGCGGCTCCCGGAACGTTATGAGCCCTTGCGCCACATCGCCACGGGGGGCATGGCGTCGGTGTGGTGCGCCCAGGACCACGCGCTCGGTCGCAATGTCGCGATCAAGCTGCTTGCCGAGCGGTTCGCCTATGACGAGGGCGCGATGGAGCGCTTCATGCGCGAAGCGCGGGCCGCCGCCCGTCTGTCGGGCCATCCCAATGTGGTGATGATCTACGACGTCGGCGAGACCGGCGCCGAGGATGCCGAGCCCTCGCGTGCGTTCATCGTCATGGAGTACCTGGCCGGTGGCACCGTGGCCGACGCGCTGCGCGTCGACTCGGTGCGGCGCGTGCACGCGGTCAAATGGGTTCACGAGGCCGCCTCCGCGCTCGATTACGCCCACAGCCGGGGCGTCTTGCACCGCGACATCAAGCCGGCCAACCTGCTGCTGGACCGCGATCGCGTCCTGCACGTGGCCGATTTCGGCATCGCCCGGCTCGGGACCGAGGACACGATCACGGCGACCGGCCAGGTGCTCGGCACCGCCTCCTATCTGGCGCCCGAGCGCGCCCTGGGCCGCCCGGCCACCGACGCCAGCGACCGCTATTCGCTCGCGGTCGCGGCCTATGAGCTGCTGGTCGGCGAGCGGCCGTTCACCGCCTCGCACTTCGCGGTGCAGGCTCGCCAGCACGTGGAGGACGCGCCCCCGGCCGCCAGCGAGCGTAACCGGGCGCTCCCCCCGGCGGTCGACGCGGTGCTCGCCCGCGGCATGGCCAAGCGCCCCGAGCAACGCTGGCCGACCGCGCAGGATTTCGCTCAGGCACTCGAGGCG
>DATFDC010000095.1:0-5089 GCA_035252415.1 Solirubrobacteraceae bacterium | reverse complement strand
CGTCGCGGCCGCCTCGCGCAGCAGGTCGAACCCGGCGCTACCCAGCGCCTGCTCGAGCACCCGCTCGCGCTGCAGGCGGGTCAGGCGCCGGCCGGCGTACCCGGCCCGAGCCGCGATCTCGCCGGCGAGGCCGCTGAACGTCAGCACGGAACCGAGGACCGCGCCGGAGCCGGCCAGCTCGCGTCCATAGTGGGCGGCGTCCGCGCTGGTCGGGACGACGAGAATCGCTCCGCGGGCAGAGGCCGCCGCAAACGCACCGAGCACCTCCCCGGCCTTCGCGGAGTTGGCTGGCCCCAGCACGAGCGTTAGTGGCATCCCTCCATGGTGCCGCTCACCACGGACGGGGAGGAAATCGCGTCCCCGGAGGCTCTTAACCCCGATGCCGTCCGACGGGTCTGCAGAAAGCCGGAATTATTCCGGCAAAACGCAGCCGGATCGAGCCATCGGCCGGTTGGCCGACCGTCAGCACGGTGTCGTGGCGACGTGGCAGTTGCTGGCCCTCGGGTTGACGCAGGACGACATCGATTACCGCGCGCGCATCGGCCGGCTGCACCGGATCCACCGGGGCGTCTACGCGGTCGGCTACCGGAAGCTCACGCCCAAGGGGCACCGGATGGCCGCGGTCCTCGCTTACGGCCCCGACGCGGTCCTCAGCCATCGAAGCGCAGCGGCCCACTGGGACATAGGACAGCCCTCATGGAAGATCGAAGTCACGACGCCCCGTTCCAGGAGAAGCCGCAAAGGCACCCGTGTCCATCAAGCAACCCTGCACCCAGAGGACATCACCGTCCACGACGGGATCCCGATCACGAGCGTGGCCCGCATGATCCTCGACCTCGCAGCCCGCCTCAACAACGACCGGCTCACGAATCTGATCGAGGACGCCGACCGCAAGGAGCTATTCGACCTCAAGGCTCTCGAGCGCGCGATGGCCCGCCGGCCCCACGCCCCCGGCATTCGCCGCCTAACCGCAGTCCTCGCCGCGTACCGAGGTCCCGCCGACACCCGCTCCAAGCTCGAGCGCGACTTCAGGGCGTTGATCGTCAAGTCAGGCCTCCCCGAACCCCAGTACAACGTCCTACTCGCCGGCCTCACCGTCGACGTCTACTGGCCGGAGTGGAAGCTGGTCGTCGAGCTCGACGGCAAGCCCTACCACACGGACCCCGGCGCGTTCGAGTCGGACCGCATAAGAGACGCCACGCTGCAGAAGATCGATATCCGCGTCCTGCGGGTCACGGGCAAACGAATGGACGACGAGCCGGAAGCGGTGCTGAACGACGTCCTCGCCCTGCGACGGATCAGCTGACTACGCAGCCTCGGGCTGCTGCTCGGCCGCCGCGGCGTCGGCCGTAGCCGCCTCGCCCTCTTCGGCCTCGGGCGGCTTGGCGCCCTCCTTCGCCCAGGGCTCGTCGAACTCGACGCGCCACTTGCCGTCCTCGGTCTGCTGCAAGGCCAGCCGGGCCCGGAAGCTCTTGCCCGATCGGCCCTTGAAGCCGGTCACCGGCTTCTCGGTGCGACCGGTCTTGATCAGCTCGCGCGCCACCGACACCGGCAGTTGCTTGCCGGCCTTGGACTTCCAGATCACGAAGCCGCAGCCGGGGTCGTCCTTCGTCCAGCAGGAGTAGCCCTTCCGGTTCTCGACGATGTCCCGGCCGCACACCGGGCACGGCCCGAGGTTCGCCCGCGGGATCCGGACGTCTTTCAGATTCCGGTCCAGCTCGCCGACGGTCTCCTCGGTAAACCGAACGATGTCGCCCATGAACGCCTCGCGGGAGTCCGCGCCGGTCTCGATCAACGCCAGCCGCCGCTCCCAGTCGCCGGTCAGCCCGGGCGAGGTCAGAACGTGCTCGCCTAATAACCGAATCACGTTCAGGCCCTTCTCGGTGACCACGAGCGCGCGGCCGTCGCGCTCGACGTAGCCGACCTGGATCAGGCGCTCGATGATCGCCGCCCGCGTGGCCGGCGTGCCGATCCCCGACTCCTTCATCGCCTCGCGCAGCTCTTCGTCGTCGACCAGCTTGCCGGCGGTCTCCATCGCCCCGAGCAGCGAGTTGTCGTTGTAGCGGGCCGGCGGCTTGGTCTCCTTCTCCTCCGAGTCGACCGAGGTGACCTCCACGCGCTCCCCCCGCTCCAGCTTGGGCAGCTGCTGCTCGCGGCCCTCGTCGTCGTCGGACTGCTCGGCGTCCGGCATCTCGCCGTAGACCGCCCGCCAGCCGGCCACCAGCAACACCTTGCCCCGCGTGCGGAACACGTGCGAAGCCACCGTCGTCTCGACCCGGGTGTTCTCGAACACCGCGTCGGGGTGGAAGATGGCCAGGAATCGCCGCACCACGAGGTCATAGATGCGACGGTCGTCGTCGGACATCTTGTCGACCGGATGGCGCTCGGCACGCGTCGGGATGATCGCGTGGTGATCGGAAACCTTGGCGTCGTTGATCACACGCCCCAAAGGCAGCACGTCCAGACCGATGACATACGAAGAGGCCTTCGCGTACTCGGACTGGGTCCCGACCAGCCGGGCGATCGGCTTGATCTCCGCGATCATGTCGGACGTCAAAAACCGGGAGTTCGTGCGGGGATAGGTGAGCGCCTTGTGCTCCTCGTACAGCCGCTGCGCGGCGGCGAGCGTCCGGCGGGCTGTGAACCCGTAGCGCCGGTTCGCGTGGCGCTGCAAAGACGTCAGGTCGTACAGGAGCTCGGGCCGCTCCTTGCGCTCTGACTTGTCGAGCTTGGTGATCTCGCCGGAGCCGCCCCGGCACGCGTCGACCACCGCGCGGGCCGCGTCGGCCGTCGCTACCCGCGGGTTGGCGCCGTCGTGGTAGCGGCCTTCGTAGACGCGCGGACGATCCACCACCGGGTCGAACACCGCGTCGACCACCCAGTAAGGCTCGGGCTTGAAATCCCGGATCTCCTGCTCGCGCCGGGCCAGGATGGCCAAAGTGGGTGTCTGCACTCGGCCGAGCGACACCGCTCCGTCGAACGACGACCGCAGGCGGATCGTCGCGGCCCGTGTGGCGTTCATGCCGACGATCCAGTCCGCCTCCGAGCGCGAGCGCGCCGCCGCCTCGAGCGAAGCCAGATCGGCGCCGGGCCGAAGCTCACCGAATGCGCTCTTGATCGCCTCGGTGGTCATCGAGTTCAGCCACAGCCGCTGGACCGGCTTCTTCGATCCGGCCTTCTCGTAGAGGTAGGCGAAGATCAGCTCGCCCTCGCGCCCGGCATCGCACGCGTTCACCACCAGGTCGACCTCGTCGTTGTCGAGTTGGCGCTTGACCACGGTCATCTGCTTCTTGGAGCGCTCGTCGCGCACGACCAGCTTGAAGCGCTCGGGCACGATCGGCAGGTCGGCCATCCGCCACTTCTTGAAGCGATCGTCGTACTCGTCGGGGTCGGCGAGCTGGACCAGGTGCCCGACGGCCCAGGTCACGATGTGCTCGGGGCCCTCGAGGTATCCCTCGTGCTTGGTGAACGGGCCGGTCAGCACGCGAACCAGGTCGCGCCCGACCGACGGCTTCTCGGCGATGACCAACGTCTTGCCCATGAGTCCGCGAGGGTAGCGCCCACGTCAAACGACACCGTCACGATGACCGGCGAGCGTGCTTTTCTGACGGAACGATGCTCCCCCGGGTCAGCGCGCTTGGGTCCGTCCTGATCCTCGCGGCCACGGCCACGGCCACGGCCGCCTTCCCGACGCCCCAAACAGCCCGCCCGGCCGCGCGCCCGATGCTGCTGACGATCGGTCGCCCGGCCACCCGGCAGAGCATCGCCCCGGGCTTCCTGGGGCTCTCGCTGGAGTACTGGGCGGTGCCGGCCTACGCCGGTCCAAACCCACGCCACATCAACCCGGTGTTCGTGCAACTGATCCGCAACCTGGCCGGCGGCTCGGCCCCGGTCCTCCGCATCGGAGGAGTGACGAGCGACAACACGTGGCGGCCGACGAAAACCGCGCGGAGGCCGGCCGGTGTCGTCTTCGCCCTGACCCGCCGCTGGATCCGGACCATCGGCACCCTCGCGTCGAAGCTCGACGCGCGGCTCATCCTGGGGATCAACCTCGAGGCCGACAGCACCACGGTCGCCGCGGCCGAGGCCAGGGCGCTCGTCGCCGGGGTCGGGCGTGAAAGGGTGCAGGCGCTCGAGCTCGGCAACGAACCGGAGCTCTACGGCACATTCAGCTGGGGGATCTCGGGCGCGCCCGGCCGCCCCCCGGGCTGGGACTTCGCCGCGTTCGACCGCGACTTCGCCCGCATCTCGTCCGCGCTGCCCGACCTGCCGCTGGCCGGACCCGTGGTTGGACAGCCGAACTGGTTCGGCTACACGAAGCGCTTCTTGTCCGACCAGCCCCGGGTGGCCATCGTCACCCTTCACCGCTACCCGCTCCAGCTGTGCTACCTCAGCCCGAGCCAGATCCACTACCCGTCGATCCCTCACCTGCTCGCCGCGGCCAACTCGCGCGGCCTGGCCAACAGCGTGGCCGCGGCGGTCCGGGCCGCCCATGCCCGTCACGTCGCGCTGCGGATCGACGAGATGAACACGATCTCCTGCGGCGACGACCCCGCCGTGGCCCAGTCGTTCGCCTCGGCGCTGTGGTCACTCGACGTCCTGTTCGAGATGGCCCGGGTCGGCGTCGACGGAGTCAACATCCACACGTTCCCAGGCGCCACCGACCAACTGTTCACGTTCACCCACGAACGTCGACGGTGGCGCGCCGCGGTCGAGCCCGACTACTACGGGCTCGCCATGTTCGCGCAGGCGGCGCCGCCGGGCGCGCGGCTGCTCCGGGTCTCGCCATTCCGCGCCCGCCACCTGAAGGTATGGGCCACCCGCGCCCCTGACGGCACGATCCGGGTCGTGGCGATCAACGAAGGCACGAGCGCGCGGCTGGTCGCACTGAGAGCCCCGGCGGGCACCCTCGGCTCGGGAACCCTCGAGCGCCTGGAGGCGCCGGGCATCGGCGCCACCCGACAGGTCACGCTGGCCGGCCAGACGTTCGGCGCCGCGACCGGCCTCCCGGTCGGCCGGCAGCGCATCGCCTCCGTCACCCCGCGTGACGGCCGCTACGAATTCCGCGTGCCAGCCGCCAGCGCCGCGA
>DATFDC010000094.1:0-9075 GCA_035252415.1 Solirubrobacteraceae bacterium | reverse complement strand
GAGCAGTGGATGACGCTGGTGGGAGGCGATCCCGAAGCGCTCGACACGCGCGGGCCCGCCGTGCCGGACGGACTCGCGATCAAGCTGTACCCGTGCTGCTACGCGCTCCAGCGCCCGATCAGTGCGGCCGCCGAACTCGGGAAGCTCGATCCGGACCGCATCCGCACGATCACCGTGCGCACGCCGGCCGTATCGCTCGCGCCGCTCATCCACCTGCGCCCACAGACCGGCCTGGAGGGAAAGTTCAGCCTCCAGTACGGGATCGCCGCGGCCCTCCTGGACGGTCGCCCGGGGATCGACAGCTTCAGCGATCAAGCCGTGGTTCGTCCCGAAGCGGTGCGACTGGGAGAGCTCGTCGCGGTCCACCCCGGCGAGGGCGGCGATCACTTGCTGGCGGGCGAGCTGAAGCTCGAGGTCAGGCTCGATGACGGCAGCGAGGTCCATACGACGCTGGGCCTGCCGCCGGGGGCGCCGGATCGTCCCCCATCGGACGACGAACTGCGGACCAAGCTCGAGTTGTGTGCCGGACGGGAAGCCGACACGCTCGCGACGCTGGGCTGGGAATCGGCCGGCGCGTACCTGCGCACGGCGATGCCCGCCTGAAGTTCTGGGCCTAGTGCGCTACCTGGGCGAGCTGGGCGCGCCACTTGGCCAGCTGAGCGCGCTGGCAAGCGGAGCACGTGCCCACGTGGGCGGTGTGGCCGCAGGCCTTGGCTGACTGGCCGAGCTGACCGCGCACGGGCGCGGCGGTAGCAACAGGGGCTTGGGTGCGTAGCATGGAGATTTCCCGGTCTCGTGGGGCTCGAGATTGGCTTCTGAGCCCTTTATCGGCCGCGCTCGCCCTGGATGTAGCGCGACGTCGCAGTTCTACCCGGAACGTACAAAAACTAGGCACCGTCGCCGTCTCGCCGGTCCTGTAGCGTTACATCCCAGAAGGGGCACCCAGATGAGCCGGCCACCCACCATCGAGACGGGCGCTGAGCCTCGCCGGCCGAGGGTCGCGCAGTCACCCGCTGAGCTGAAAGAGGTCATCGCCGCCGAGCGGACCGGGCACCCGTTCCTGGTGTGGCGGACCGACGAGGGCGAGCAACGGCTGTTGCTGCTCGACCAGCAGCGCTGGCGGGTGACGGTCGGGCGCGATCCGGCGGCCGACCTTCCCCTGGCCTGGGACGCCGAGGTGTCACGTACGCACGCGCTCCTCGAGCAGGTCGGGCGCGGCTGGACCGTCGTCGACGACGGCCTGTCGCGCAACGGATCGTTCGTCAACGGGGAGCGGGTGATCGGCCGCCGGCGGCTGCGCGACAAGGACCGGATGGTGTTCGGCGCGACGGCCGTCACGTACCGGGAGACCTCGGGCACGATCACCCAGACCGCGTCGGCGATCGACGCTCCGGCCGCGATCCCGCTGACCCCGATGCAGCGCAAGGTCCTGATCGCGCTGTGCCGGCCGGTGCACGAGTCCGCTTCGGCCATCCCGGCCACCAACCGCCAGATCGCCGAGGAGGTGTACCTGACCGTCGACGCGGTCAAGGCACATCTCCGGGTGCTGTTCGAGCGCTACGGCCTGAGCCAGCTGCCGCAGAACGAGAAGCGCGCACGACTCGTCGTCTCCGTGCTCGACGCCGGCGTGCTGGCTCCGCGCGACTTCTGAGAGGTGTGACGGAACCACCCTAGGGGTGGTCGAAATCCGATCCCCGCGACCGTACCTTTTCGCCTATGACGAAGAGCCACTCGCGGACAACACCGGAAGCCGAAGCCAGGGGGCACGGGGGCAACTTCCGGATGACCGGGTCCGACCGAGGGACGCAATGGGCTGGGGGCCAAAAAAGAACAGTGGGGGCTTCACACGGGGGCTGTGGCGAAGTGGTCGATGCCCTTCCGGAGCGGGGATACACGATTCACGTCGGGTCTCTCCCAGAGCTTCGGGGGTTGCTCTAACCGGAAGGGCATCGTCCGTACGGGCATGGATGCCTCTGGTGCCGCGCACGCTGATCATGTGTGCTGTGATGCAGCCGCATGATCGGCGTGCGGCGCCAAACCCGGATCTATCTCGACGGCGTCAGCGGCCGCCGGCCGCCCATTCCACTCGACGCCGGCCGGCTCGAGCGCGCCGCCGAGAAGCGCATGCGCCCCGAGGCGTTCGCCTACGTGGCCGCCGGGGCCGGCAACGAGCACACCGTGGCGGCGAATCGCGCCGCGTTTCACCGTTGGCGCATCGTGCCGCGCATGCTGCGCGACGTCGAGCGGCGCGACACCGGCATCGAGCTGTTCGGCCAGCGACTGCCCAGCCCGTTCCTGCTCGCGCCGGTCGGCGTGCTCGAGCTGGCCCATCCGGAGGCCGACTGCGCGGTCGCGCGAGCGGCTCGGGACACGGGCATCGCCATGGTGTTCTCGAACCAGGCCTCCAGGCCCATGGAAGGCGTCTCTCGGATTCTGGGCGAGACACCTCACTGGTTTCAGCTCTATTGGAGCCGCTCCGACGAGCTGGTTGAGAGCCTGGCCTCCCGCGCCGAGCGATGTGGCTGCCGGGCCATCGTGATCACGCTCGACACCACGATGCTCGGGTGGCGCACGCGCGACCTCGAGGGCGCGTACCTGCCGTTCCTGCACGGCAAGGGCATCGCGCAGTACACGAGCGACCCGGTCTTCACGCGGCTGATCAGCGACCCGGAAGCGGCGTCCGACGGCGACCAGCCGCAACCGCGCCCTACCGTCGCGGCGCTAAAGACGCTGATCGAAATGACCCGCGCCTATCCAGACGGCTTCTGGCGCACGCTGCGCTCGGGCCGCGGCCGCGCCGCCGTCCAGCGCTTCACCCAGATCTACTCACGTCCCTCGCTCACCTGGGAAACGCTGGCCTTCCTGCGCGAGCGGACCAGCCTTCCGATCGTGCTCAAGGGGATCCTCCACCCCGACGACGCCGCCCGCGCCGTGGACGAGGGCATCGACGGCGTGATCGTCTCCAACCACGGCGGCCGGCAGGTGGACGGCGCGATCGCCACGCTCGAGGCGCTGCCGGGCGTTGTCGAGGCGGTGGACGGACGCATCCCGGTGCTGCTCGACTCCGGCGTGCGCGGTGGCGCGGACGTGTTCAAGGCGCTCGCCCTGGGGGCCCGCGCGGTGCTGATCGGCCGTCCGTACGTGTACGCCCTGGCGCTCGCGGGCCGGGCCGGCGTACGCGATTACCTCCTGAACCTGGCCGCCGACTTCGATCTCACGATGGGGCTGGCGGGGTGCCGTTCGGTGGCCGAGATCGGGCCGGACGCGCTGGTGCGCGCGCCCGGCCTCGAACCCGCGTTACGGCCCCTCAGGCCCTAGTTCGTACTGATCGGAGTGACCCCCGGCCCAAAGAAGTTGTGGGCAATGGTCGTGGTCGCCGGATCCACGCCGAGCGTCCAGATCCCGATGCTGTCGTTGAAGATCCGGTTACCGCGGATCACCGTGTTCTTGATCGGGCCGGGAACGAGCGGCGGCGGGAGGGCCGGCCCCGGAGGCGAACCCGATGCGACCAGGATCCCGGTCGTCTGGCTGTCAGCCGCGGCGGCGAAGTCGAAGTCGCCGTCGAGGTTGTCGTGGCTGAGGACGTTGTTCTCGACCACGTTGCCGTTCAGGTCGCCGACCAGATGCTGATGGATCGTCACGCCGGAGAGCCCGTTTCCGCTGGTGAAGTTTCCACGGATCACGTTGCCGTACACGCCGGCGAACGGCGCGCCGCCGCCCATCAGGATGCCGGCGCCCTGTCCCGCCACGCCGTTGTCGATCGACACGTTGTGCTCGATCAGGTTGTCGAACACACCCGCCGCGCCCGTGGGCTGGCCCGTCGCCGGGTTGACCGCGCCAGGATTGTGGCCGGCCAGCGTGATTCCGCAGTCCGTGTCGTTGTGCGCGGAGAAGTTATTGCGCACCACGTTGTCCGAGGTCGGCCCGAACTCGTCGGTCATCAGGATGCCGCCGGCGTTGTTCGTCACGATGTTTCCGTCGACGACCGAGTCGGTGACCGACACGAGATGGATCGCCTCGCCGCAGTCGCCGGGTGCCTGGGGCGTCGAGAAACACTGACCGGCCGTGCTGCCGAAGCCGGCGTCGTTGTGGACGATCACGTTGTGCTCGATCCGGACGTCGCTGACCGGCTGACCGCCGGTCGCCGGCGTGCCGTCCTTGGTCGACGGGGCGACCGGCGCGGACCCCACCAGGATCGCCTCGAACTTCGCGTTCTCGATCTTGAAGCCCTCGACGCTCGACCCTGAACCGCCCGGACCGACGATCTGCACACCGTTGCCGTTCGGCGCTGACCCGGCATCGATCACCGCGCCGATTCCGCGCAGAGAGAGTCGCTGGTTCACCACCACACCGCCGTGGTAGACGCCGGGCAGCGCGATCACGCTGTCCCCATCGACCGCGCTCGCCACCGCACCGGACAGGCTGCACGGCGCAAACCGGGTACAGGACCCGGGACCACCGGACGGCGAGGCCCACAGCGTTCGACTATGCCGCAAGCCGTGCGCTGACGCCACGGCCCCCACGGCGAGAAAGACACCAAGCACGGCCAGCGCGGAGATGACCGCGAGCCTCTTCGGCATGAATCGCTCCTAAGTTCGGAATTCGGCGACCGACGTTCCGGTATCACGCCTCGCACGCGCCACCCGCGCTGACATGCCAGGGCGCCCGGCAGTGCGCCCACACGGGTCCGACCCTAACCGGGTCGGGACTCGGAATGCAAGGAGCTCACTGAATGCTGAGGTCTGCGAACGTCGCGGTCGTCGTCCAGGTCGACAGGCCGGACGCGTGGAACACGCCCACGTCCTGATTTCCGGCCGACGCCGCGCTCGCCACCGTGACCGAGTCGACGGGCGACCAGGTGATGCCCCGATTGGTCGAGTAGTAGCCGGTGTACGTGCTCCCACTCCGCACGAGCCGAAGCGTCACCGGCACGTGAACGATCAGGTTCTGGATCGCGAACCGCGAGTCGACGTACCGGCCGCCCGAAGCGTTCCAGGACATGACGATCGACCCGCTGCCGTTGATGAACAGGGCGACGCCGGCGGGTGATCCAGGCGGCGCGGTCATCGCCTCGCGCTCGATGAGGCCGGCGCCTCCCGCGGTTCCGCCGGCCGGATCGGAGGTCACGGTGACCTGCGCGGTCGACGACGGTGCGGCGCGCTGGCGCTCGTAGATCGCGCCGTATCCGTCGACCGGGGCCGCGGCGATCGGCTGGAGCACGCCGGCTCCCTTCGCGCTGATGGCAAACCCGCCGTCGCGCGCGCCAAACGTCGCGCCGTAGCGGGTCGTGTTCGCGACCTCGAACGGCGCCGGCACCGTGGCGAACACCCGCTCGCTGACGATCGCCGCCGTATGGCGCAGATCCCGCGCCGGCGGGTCGTAAATCGCGCCGCCCGACACCCGGGCCAGCGCGACCGCCGACCCGGCCACTGGAGCGGTGATCCGGAACGCGCAGGTGAATCGATGGCCGGGTGCCACGCGCTTGGCCCGAGCGGGTCCGAGTCGCTTGAGGCCCCACCCGGGGGCGAGCCGGAACGTGAGCTTGAGGCCCTTGACCGTCGATACCCCGTCGTTCTCGAATGTCTCCCGCACGACGGTTCTCTGGCCGAGGTCGAGTTGCGGAGCGGCCGGCGCCAGCGACAGCACGACCTGCGGCGCCAGCGCGGCCGGGCGGTGGGCGACGCTGACCCGGTACATGACCACGCCGTGCGCCGGCACGAACGCAGTGATCTGTCCGCCGGTCTCGGTCACCGCTTGGGACCACAGATCCTGAAGCCGGTAGGCGTGCGCCGCGGGCATTCCGGCCGCGGTGGCCGTGGTGGTGATCTTGGTCGCGGTGTTGGTCGAGTTGAACAGGACCACCGACCGGTCCCCGTTCTGCAGCGGCTTGGTCAGGACCCACCGCCCGCCGGCGCGCGCGATCGGCACGCCCTGGGCGCCGAGCGGATCCTGGTCGACGGCGATCACGTTCGGGTTCTCGTAGATGCTCAATGCGGCCGGGGTCAGCGTGGCGAGGTTAGTGCTGGCGATCAGCGGCGCCGCCATCTCGGCCCACAGGCTGAACTCCGTCCGGTACTCGAGCAGGTTGCTGCCGCCGTTGCCGATCTGGAGCAGGTCGGGGTCGTTCCAGGCACCGGGTCTGGCGTCGGCGGACAGACCGACCGTCCCGTAGAAGTTGACCAGCATCGCCCCGAAGTTGTCCTGGATGTCGGTGGTCGTCCGCCACAGGTTCGCGATCGGGGGGCCCCAGGCCCAGGGATCGATGCCAGGGTCGGGCGCCGCGGCCGAGAACACCATCGGGCGTCCGGTCGCAGTCAGCGCGTTGCTCATGCGCGTGTACAGCGTCTGCTCGACCTGCTGCTGGCTCTGTCCCGGGAAGTCGCCGAACGGGATGTTGCAGCGGTCGTACTTGACGTAGTCGACCCCCCACGCCGCGAACGCGGCGGCGTCCTGCGCCTCGTGGCCGTAACTGCCCGGGAGATGCGCGCACGTGGTGGTGCCGGCGTCCTCGTAGAGGCCGAGCTTGAGGCCGAGGGCGTGCACGTAGTCGGCCACCGGCTTGATGCCATCCGGGAAGCGAGTGGGGTCAGCGACCAGGTTGCCGGAGCTGTCCCGGCTCGGGGCCATCCAGCAGTCATCGATGTTCACGTAGTCGTAGCCGGCCGCCTTCATGCCGTTGCTCACCATCGTCTGAGCGGTCTGCTCGACGAGCGGGGCATTGACCCCGCAGAACACCGAGTACCAGTCGTTCCAGCCCATCGGCGGAGTGACGGCCAGCCCGTTGTTCTCGGCCGCGGCGATCGGCGCGAGGCCGCCGAGGCAAGCGGCGGTCAGGCAGGCGGCGAGTAGCCAGACGTGGGGGCGTCGGATGCGCATACGATGCCGGTCTCCCCGGCGGGTCCGCCGGAGTCGGGACCGTCCCCTAATGAAATTCTCCGCCAACCTCAGTTTCCTCTTCAAGGACGTGCCATTCGTCGAGCGTTTCGGGCGCGCGCGTCAGGCCGGCTTCAACGCCGTCGAGTTCATGTGGCCCGGAATCGAGGAGTTGCCGGCGGTCGAGCGCGCGGTCGCCGACACCGGGCTGGAGGTCGTCCTGTTCAACTTCGACGCCGGCGACATCGCGGCCGGTGACCGTGGGTTGCTCAGCGACCCGGCTCGCCACAAGCGGTTTTGCGAGAACGTCCCGATCGCACTCGAGCTGGCTGCGCGGATCGGCTGCACGCGCCTGAACGCGCTGGTCGGGGTTCGGCTGCCCGAGATCGAGCGCGACACCCAACTCCAGCTGGCGCGCGACAACGTCGGCTGGGCCGCCGAGCAGGCCCGGGCGCAGGGCGCCAGCATCATGATCGAGGCCGTCAACTCGTACGAAAACGGACCCTACCTGCTCGATACGACAGCTAAGGCGGTCGGGTTCCTGGACGCCGTCGGCGCGGACAACGTCCTGCTCCAGTACGACGTCTACCACATGCAGCGCATGGAGGGGAACCTGTCGGCCACGATCTCGCGCCTGCTGCCCCGCATCGGCCACGTCCAGGTGGCCGACTCTCCCAGCCGCGGTGAGCCCGGCACCGGCGAGATCAACTACGGCTTCATCTTCGACCTGCTCGAGCGAAGTGGCTACGGTGGCTGGGTGGGACTCGAGTACAACCCGTCCACCGCGACGACCGAGGAGAGCCTCGGTTGGATCAAGGAGCTCGGTTATGCCTGACGTGCGTGTGGGGTTCATCGGCCTGGGGATCATGGGCCGCCCGATGGCGCTCAACCTGCTGCGCGCCGGATATCCGCTCGTCGTCCACAACCGGACGCGGGAGAAGGAGTCGGAGCTCGTCTCCGAGGGCGCCGAGTCGGCCAGCTCGCCACGCGCCGTGGCCTCGTCATGCGAGGTCCTGATCACGATGCTCCCGGACTCACCCGACGTCGAGGCGGTCTACTTCGGGGACGACGGGGTGCTGGCGGGGGCACGATCCGGGCAGCTGCTGATCGACATGAGCTCGATCGCGCCCTCGGTGGCGCGTGCGGTGTTCGACGCCGCCCGCGAGGTGGGGGCGGACGCTCTGGACGCCCCGGTGTCGGGCGGCGATGTCGGCGCGCGTGACGGAACGCTGTCGATCATGGTGGGAGGCTCCGATGATGCGTTTAAACAAGCCACGCCCCTATTCGATGTGCTCGGCAAGACCGTCGTGCACATGGGCGACGCGGGCGCCGGTCAGACGGCCAAGGCGTGCAACCAGATCCTGGTCGCGGTGACCATCGAGGCGGTCAGCGAGGCGCTGGTGCTCGCCTCCAAGGCCGGGGTGGATCCCGAGCGGCTGATCGAGGTCCTGTCCGGCGGCCTGGCCGGGAACAAGGTGATGGAGGTCCGTCGCCGGAACTTCCTCGAGCACGACTTCACCCCCGGCTTCAAGCTCGAGTTGCACCACAAGGATCTGGGGATCGCCCTGCGCACCGCGCGCGAGCTCGGCGTGTACGTCCCGACCACCGCTCTGGTGGATCAGATGCTCGCGGGGCTGAAGGCGCGAGGGGACGGCGGCCTGGATCACTCAGCGCTGCTGAAGGTGATCGAGCAGGGCTCGGCGCACGAGATCTAGCGCCACGCTTCCGGGTTCAGGCAGGTATTCGGAAGGCGGCCGGACACCGCCGCCTGCACGTTGGCGATCAGGGCCTGCTTGGTCCGCTCGAGGCCGAGTTCGGTGTACGAGCTGATGTGGCCGCTGACGATCGTGTTGGGCGCCTGCAGAATCGGATCGTCGGGCGGCACGGGCTCGTGCTCGAACACGTCGAGGCCGGCGCCGGCAATCTCGCCGTCCTGTAGCGCCTGCGCGAGCACGGCCTGGTCGACCAGGTCGCCGCGCGCGGTGTTGATCAGGACCGCGTGGCTCGGAAGGGCTTGCAGCTCGGCCGCGCCGATCAGGCCGCGCGAGGTTTCGTTGGCCGGCGCGTGGAGCGTCAGCACGTCGACGCGCGGAAGCATCTCGGCGAGGTCGGTCAGCTCGACCCCGTACTCGGCGCAGAAATTCTCGTCCGGGCTGGGCTCGAGCGCCAGCACCCGGCAGCCGAAGCCGCGCAGCCGGCGCG
>DATFDC010000093.1:0-6673 GCA_035252415.1 Solirubrobacteraceae bacterium | reverse complement strand
CATCGCGAACGCGTCGGCGTACGCGCCCGTCGAGTACCGACTGTTCCAGAAGCCGTACAGGACGAGCGGGCTGGGGACCGTGACCTTCAATGGGAGCCGCGCCCGTCCTCGGGCGTAGCTGTATTCCTCGCACACCAGCGAGCGCTTCTTGCGAAGCTTCGACGTCACGGCCATGGGAGAGGTCCACTCGGTCTCGCCCTCGGGCGACGCCCACGGCATCGACGTCCCGTGCTCGACCATCTCGATTCCCGCCACCGTCTCGGTGATCGGGGCCATAAACAAGAAGCGCCGCATCTCGCCGTCGGTGACCACCTCGACGCCCGAGCCCTCCTGGGTGGCGATCACCTGATCGACTGCCCGATCCTCGATCCGCTTGAACTGCGGCACGGCCATCTGGCCGGCCTCGAGGGCTGTCCGAGCCTCCTTCAGGTACGACGGGCGCAACATCGATCCAACAACTTCCGCGCGGAACACAGTCGGTCTCCTCTCCTCGGGAACCGCACCCCGACGGCCCTATTTGAAGGTCGAGACCCGACGCTACTAAAGCTTGATGACCTTGCTGCGCTTGAGCCGCCTGCCGAAGCGGTCGAGTGCGGTGACCGCCGCGTACCGGTGGCTCGGCTGAAGCGGGATGACCGTCTCGAAGCCGTGGCTCGTCGCGATCCCGAGCGGGCGCAGCTGGTCATGGCTCGGTCCGGCCTCTATTTGCCAGTCGGTGACCGCGGTGGCGCCGTTCCAACTGGCGTATAGGGTCGTCGTGTCACGCCGGTGATCGCGCTTGGCGGTGACCTTCGGCCGGTGGTGCGGGGCCCCTTCCCAGGGAAGCCACAGTCCCCGGAAGGAGTACATGCCGGCAGGAAGGGCAAACTCGGCCAGCAACTCGCCGGTCGCGGCAAATTTGCTCGTGTAGGAGGCAACACCCCAACCGACCATCACACGGCCTGAGGGAAGGATCTGCACGGACCCCATCGCTCCGGCCACCAGCTTGTGCGAGCTCACGTAGGCCTGACCGAGGGTCACCTTCCGACCCGCCTCATCGACCTGGAGGGCAACGCCGCGCGATTGATGCTCGGTCCTGATCGGACCGTTGGTGCCGTTGTCGAACAGCGTCACCAGGTTGTCTGACACCTGGCGTGCGTCATGTTGCCAGGAGAACTGCGTGCCCGGACCCATGTCAAACTGGCTGTGCTTCCCGCCCAGCGTCCAGATGACCTTGCCGGTGCGGCGCTCGAGCTTGTAGACAGCCCACGTGTGGCGTCCGGATATGAGCAGGTTGCCATCGGGCAGTTGCTGAACGGAGTTCACGTGCACGTAGTCGTAGGGTTCTCCCATCGGCTCGCGCGACGCACTCACCGGTATGTGCTGGAGGCTTCGCCACTCGAATAGCAGTCGCCCGGTGGCGATGTCCACCTCCTGGATGATCGACTCGCGAACCTGACTGTTGCGCGGGCCGCCGATCGAGGAGAGGTCCATCGGTACCGTGTCCGGATAACAGGTGAACAGCATCGTTCCCTGGGGGGTCACCGTCAGGGCGTGCAGGTCCACCGACCGCCCACTCGCGGCTCGCACCCGCGTGAGCTCGCGATACGCGCGGTCGAGCACCACGACCTCTCCCTGTCCGTACCCGGTCTGCTCGATCTTCCCCTCCCACCACACGAGCACCGGCTGGCCGCGATACCGCCAACGGGCGAAGTTCGTCACCTGGAGACCGGGGGCCAGCGGCCGGAACCAAACGGGTCTCCCCGCGCTGTCGACAATCAGCGGCCCGAACTGCTGGGACCCCTTCAGCGAAACGGGCCCGGGCCCGAGGAACAGGTAGCCGGGGTCTTCGGCGGCCGCCGCCTCGGGGCCGCCGGCCATCTGGGTCGCCACCGTCGGCGGGCGCAGATCTGGCCGGGAATGGAACGCCCGCACGCGGCCCGCCGGTTCCACCGGGAACGAGGCGATCTGGGGCAACGACGTGGCGCGGCCCACGACACCGGCCAGGCCACCACCGGTCAGCGCAAGGGCCGCGGCGCCCCCGGCTCCGCGGAGAACTTGCCGTCTGGTCAGGCCCGTCCGGGCCGTCTGATCAGCCACGATCGGGCACCCGGGTGACCACGCCGCTCATTCCTAGCGGCGTACCCATAAATCCAGCGTCAAGCCGGACACACGACACCCGCCGACCACCGATCCCGCGCACGAAGCGTCGGATCCTAGCGCGAGGAGGGGACCGCTTGACCGGCTCCTTACCAACCGCTAACGCGCAACCCGGGGCGATCAGATCACGGCTTGGGGACGATCGCGAGGCCGATCGGATTCGTCCCCACGGGGACGGGGATGTTGACCGGCGAGGAATGTTCTTCGGTCAGGCGCCCGTCTGGGGCGATGCGCAGGGCATGCAGCTGGTTGCCGCGGCCCGGAGGGATCTGTCGAACCGCGCGCATGTCGAGCAGGAAGATCACCTGCCCGGTTGGGTCGATCTCGAAGTTCCACGGATTCCCCGGTGCATTGAGCCGAACTGACTGGATCTCGCGCGGGTTGGTCGGGTCGCGCGCGATGTCGAACACGCTCAGGTTGTCACTGCCCGCATTGCCCGAGTACATGCGCGTGCCCCGAGCGTTGACGTGGGTCCAGCAGGGCAGGAACGAATGGGGGTTCGATAGCGCCCGGACGAACGTGAGCCGGGCCTGGTCGTCCCAGCGATAGACGATCGTCTCGGACAGGTTGGCCAGCTGTGCATAGAGGATCTTCTGCCCGGGGTGGGAGACCAGACCGGCCGGCCAGACATTCGGCACCCGGCGGCCGCCGGGGAAGACCGCACCGGGTAGCCGCACCGGCGACCCCGGCCCCTGCCGCAACCGGCCGCCCGGACCGATCCGAAACGCCCTGAAGACGCCGGCCTCCTCGCTCGTGATCAGGACCTTTTGATCGGGCGTGACGTAGGCCTGCAGCGGCGATGAACCGGCCGGGACCGCGATCGAAGAGATCGGGCCGCTCAGCGAGCCGTCGGGACGCACATGAAAGCTCGTGTAGTTGGGGCGGACGCGGCTCAGGTCGCGAACTCCGTCCTGGGCCTTGTTGGCCACGATCAGCGTTCGGCCCGCGATCCCAAGGCTCGAGGGGGCTCGCCCGCCCGACGGGAATGGCGACCCCGCCACCGGCACCAGGCCACCATCGGCCGTGATGTGAAAGACCGCGATCGTGTCCGAGCTCGAATTCACCGCGAACAGCAGCGTGCGCCTCGCGTCGGTGATGACCTCCTGGTCGGCATCGAGCACGCCGGAGTTGCTCAGGTCGTGCGAGCCGCTCCCGTCGGTCGGGTATCGCCGGACGCCCCGCGCGCTCAGCGCACCGTTCACGTATCGGAAGGCCAGGATTTCGTTCGAGACCGGGGCGGACGAGTTCGATTCGATGTACACCGTGCCGCTGGCCGACAGAATCCTCGGGGGACCGGCGGGTTCGGCCCCGGAAACCGGCGAGAACCCGACCGCCGCCAGGGCGACGACCGCGCCAACCGCGAGCCTGGACGCACGAGATGTGGCGGACACGGCGCAAGCCTACCGTCGGGGCAGCGTCAATACCCCTGACTTGTGTCCTTCAAGGCGCCCGCGCTGACCAACAGCACCCACACCACCCCAGCCACGACGCTGAGCAACGCCATCCAGGCGCCGTGCTTGGATCGCAGACGCGGCGAGAGCATCAGCACAAGCCCGATCGCGAAGCCCGCCGGCGGCACCGCCACGGCGAGGATGTAGCCGACGACGACCACCCGCTGCAGGGTGGTCGGTGCGGTGTACGGACCGGATCCGTTGTCGTCTGAGGCGGAACGTGAGGGCATGCGCGGGCCGAGCGTCAGGTTCCGGATCCGGCCTCGGGCCAGCGACGGCCGGCGACCTCGAGCTCGTGGACCTTCAGCGATGCAATCTCGACCTCTCCGGCCCGCAACCTGCGGATCACGGCATCGGCGATCGCGATCCGCGCGATCGCGACTGCGCCGACGGCAGTCGCGGCGAGCGCGATCGGGGCCATGGCTGAGGGGCCGAAGACACGCGCCCCGGCGGCGACCGCGCCGGTAATGGACGCTCCCGTGACTTCGGATCCAGTCGACCGACGCCGGAGGATGATGTTTCGGGCCATGTGGCGACTCCTCGAGTAGTGGGCTCGGAGGCCCAACATACCGCGGGACCACGCTCCGGCCTGCGCGGTGGCCGTCGGCCTTGTCGCCAGGTGCGCCATGTCGCACGAGGTGGCGCGGCGGCCGGAATCAGCGCCGGGACGTCGCTTGCTGGGCTGCCTCGCGCAGCGCAGCCCAGTCGGTCAGCTTGACCCGGGGCCGTCCGGGAGCTGAGGCTTCGCCGGCGGCGGTCTCGATCGCGTCGATTGCCTGCCAGCCCTCCCAGGTGACCGCATGCTCGCAGTACGACTCGATCAGGCCCTCGACGTCGTCCGAGGTGGGCTGGTTCAGCCGCCCCGCGGCGGCGTCCTCGAGGATCCTGTCGACGGTGTCCTGAGAATCCTTCTTGTTGGTTCCGATCACACCGGAAGGGCCGCGCTTGATCCAGCCCGACACGTACTCGCCAACCTGTTGGTTTCCGTCGGCGTCGATCACGCGACCGCCCTCGTTGCGAATCAGGCCGCGGCGCTCGTCGAACTGAACATCGCCGACCGGCTGGCCGGTGTAGCCGATCGAGCGGAACACAAGCTGAGCCGGAATCTCCTCGAACGTACCCGAACCGCGCGCGGCCAGCGAGCCGTCATCGCGCGCGGCGATCGCGTTGTGCTCGACCCTGACCGCGCGGACGTGTCCGTTCTCGTCGCCGAGCAGCTCGACGGGTGAGGCCAGGAAGCGAAAGCGAACGATGATCGGCTTGCCCGACTTCGGCCGTGCCGCGTACTCCTGCATGATCTCGACGTTGCGCCGGCGGGTCTTGTCGGCCTCCTGTAGAGCGACCGCCGACAGCTCGTCGAGCTCGCCGCCGACCACCTCGAGGTCGGCGCGCTCGAGCTCGCCCATCTCGAGCAGCTCGGGATTCGTCCAGGCGGCTTGCAGCGGGCCGCGGCGCGCGAGGATCGTGATCTCCTTGACCCCGCTGGTTCGCAGGACCTCCATCGCGTGGTCGGCCGTGTCGGTGATTTCGAGCTCCGACGGCCCCAGTGCGAGCATCCGCGCGACGTCGATGGCCACGTTGCCGGCGCCGACCACCACGACCTGCTCGGCCTGCAGGTCGACTTCCAGCCCGCAGTGGTCCGGGTGGCCGTTGTACCAGGCGACGAACTCCGTGGCGGCGTATGAACCGTCCAGGTCCTCGCCCGGGACTCCGAGCCGTTTGTCGATCGAGGTGCCCAGCGTGTACAGGACGACGTGGTAGTGATCGAGCAGCTGCGCGCGGGTCAGGTCGCCCCCGAGTTCGACGTGCCCGAAGAACCGGAACCGCTCGTGACGGGCGGTCTTGTCATACGCCCGCGTGACCGATTTGATCTTCGGATGATCGGGGGCCACGCCCGAGCGTACGAGCCCGTACGGCGTCGGCAGGCGGTCGTACAGGTCGACCGCGAACTGGGGCTCGGCCACGGCCAGCAGCTGGCTGGCGGCGTAAAAGCCGCTTGGGCCGGCGCCGATGATGGCGACTCGAAGGGGGGCGTCGTCGGTCATGTTTTAAGAGTAGGCGCTCACGCGGTCCCCGACCGGCGCCCCCGTTGGGACGGCTCCCCGGGCCCGGGCCTGGGGATGTCATGCGCCGTGGTTTGCCGCCGTCGTGTCGTTGCGCTGACGTCTTCGCGGCCGGCGTCGTCCGGCCCCTGACGGATGGCTCCATGGCGCGCCACGCGGGGGGTATGCCTTAATCGAACCGTGATTCAACAGTTGGAGGTGTAGTCATGGGCAAGACCTTAGGTGTCACAGGTATCCTCACGGCCATTCTCGTCGGCGCGATCGTCTGGTTCGTACTCCAGGTGATCATCGGCGTCATCGCGTGGGTTTCGGTCGTCGCAGGCGGCGTCGTCGCCATCATCGGAATCCTCATGGCGGTTGGCATGTTGGGTACACGCATGGCGAACAAACACCACGGCGGGCCGGCCGTGGGCGCGCACTGACGTTCAAGAGTTACCTCCTGGTGGCCTCGGCGGGAACCCGCCGGGGCCACCGCCATCGAACCGGCCGTTAGTCCGGTTCCACGGTCACGCTGACACGGCGAGGACACTCGGGTTGCGGGTGCTCTCTCCGCCGAGCGCGACCGTCGCCTTTGCCGTGACCAGGTGATAGAGGATCAACAGCTGCACCAGGGCCAGGGACTCGGAGCGGTGCAGTTCGGTGCCGATCGTAAACTCGCCCAAGCGGCGCGCACGCAGATGTGTGGCGAAATGCATGCGTTCCCAGATCGCCTCCTCAACGGCCGTCGCATGCGCTGGATCCATCCGTCCGGGGATCCGGAGAACGCGCTCGCCACCGCGCTCGACCAGCGTCAGCCCGTCCGGCTTGCCGTTGATGAACGGAGACAGGTCGGGGTGGGGCAACTCGTCACACAGCGTCAGCTCGGCCTGGAGATGTGTCTGATCTTCAGGCGGGTCGTCATCGGATGTGCTGAACGAGACGAGGATGTCGCCGTAGCGGCGCTGCGGGCGGATGAACGCCTCGGAGTCGGCCTCGCGCCGATCGAGCTCCGCCAGCACCTCGGACGTGTGGTAGCCGCGC
>DATFDC010000092.1:0-4831 GCA_035252415.1 Solirubrobacteraceae bacterium | reverse complement strand
GCGACATCGAGACGAACGAGCGCTTTCCGCTGCGCGGGCGCAGCGTGCTGCTGCTCGAGGCCCGCGACCGGCTCGGCGGACGGACCTGGCGAGCCGACTGGCACGACTCGCCGGTCGAGTACGGCGGAGCGTGGGTGCACTGGCACCAACCCCACACCTGGTCGGAGATCACCCGGGCCGGGCTCGAGGTGGCGGTCAGCGGCGGCGTCGAGGTGGCCGGCTGGTACGTGGGCGAGGAGCGGCGGTCGGGCTCGATCGATGAGCGCGACGCGATCGCCCGGCGGGGTTGGGATCGCTTCGTCGACGGGGTTCGCGAGGCGCTGCCGGTGCCCCACGACCCGACCCACGCGATCGGCGCGCTCGCCCGGTTCGATCGGCTGACCATCGCCGAGCGGCTCGCCGAGCTCGAGCTCTCCGAGGAGGAGCGCGCCGTGCTGACCGCCGAGCTCGAGTCGCTGGCCCACGCACCGCTCGATCAGGCCGGGGCCGTGTCAGTGCTGCGCTGGCACGCCCTGTCGGGCTACAGCCTCGAGCTCACGCAGTTCACCGGCGGGCGGGTCACGATCGTCGGCGGCACGCAGGCGCTGCTCGACGCGATCGCCGCGACCGCGCCGTTCGAACGCCGGCTGGACAGCACCGTGGCCGCGGTCACCCAGCGTGGCGATCGGGTCGAGGTCGAGACCCGCGACGGCGATCGATTCGCCGCACGCGCCGCGATCGTGGCCGTGCCGCTGAACGCGCTGGGCGCGATCGAGTTCACGCCGGAGCTGTCGGAGGCCAAGCGGCGGGCGATCGCCCTCGGGCAGGCCTCGCGCGGGATCAAGATCTTCATCCGCGCCCGGGGAGAGCCGGTGGCCCACAACACGGTCCGGCCCCACCACCCGTTCGGCTATCTCGGGACCGAGTGGGTGAACGGCGACGGCTCGCAGCTGCTGATCGGGTTCGGCGCCGACGCCGAGCGCTGCGATCCGGGCAACCTTCCGGCGGTCCAGGGCCAGCTCGAGGCGATCCTGCCCGGCTACGAGGTCCTCGATGCCACCGCCCACGATTGGCTGGCCGACGAGATGTCCCGAGGTACCTGGGCGATCCACCGGCCGGGGTGGTATGAGCACCATCACGCGGCGATGCAGGTGCCCGAGGGGCGAGTTCTCCTGGCCGGATCCGACATCGCCAACGGCTGGGCCGGCTTCATCGACGGGGCGATCGAGTCGGGGCTCCGGGCGGGCGTGCGGGCGGCGGCACTGGCATGATGCCGGTCCTCGTCAACGCGAAAACCGGAGGCCCGACATGGCAATTCTCGACGACAAGGTGGCAATCGTCACCGGCTCGGCGCGCGGCATCGGACGCGCCACCGCTGAGCTGCTCTCCGAGCAGGGCGCCAAGGTCCTGATCAACGACATCGACGGCGACGTCGCCGAGCAAGCCGCGTCGGAGATCTCCGGCGAGACGCTGGTGTTCTCGGGAGACCTGACCAAGGAGGGCGTGCCCGACCAGCTCGTGCAGAAGGTGATCGACGAGTGGGGCAAGGTCGACATCCTGGTCAACAACGCCGGCTACACGCTCGACGCGCCGATCCACAAGATGAGCGACGAGTGGTTCCAGAAGATGATCGACATCCACTCGATCGTGCCGTTCCGGATGTGCCGCGCGGTCGCGCCCCACATGCGCGAGCCGGCCAAGAAGGAGCGCGAGGAGGGCGTCGAGGTGTTCCGCAAGATCGTCAACGTGAGCTCGATCTCGGGCACGATGGGCAACGCGGGGCAGGCGAACTACTCGAGCGGCAAGTCGGCCGTCGTCGGCTTGACCAAGACGCTGGCCAAGGAGTGGGGTCAGTTCAAGATCAACGTCAACGCGGTGGCGTTCGGGTTCATCGAGACCCGCCTGACCGCGCCGAAGAACGAGGCGAACGTCGCGGACATCGGCGGCCAGAAGGTGCAGCTCGGCATCCCCGAGCAGATGATCGCGCTGGGACCGGCGCTGATCCCGCTGGGCCGTCCCGGCTCGCCGCGCGAGGCGGCCGGAGGGGTGTTCCTGCTCTGCACCCCGTGGGCGAACTTCATCACCGGCCAGGTGCTGAACATCACCGGCGGGCAGTTCAGCGGAATGACCACGTAGCCCCGGAGCCCGGACTTTGGCGATTGCGCTACGTATTTGATAGCGCGATCGCCAAAGTTCGCCGCGACAGGCCGTGCGCGCCCCCCCGCGTCGGCGGAGACCGACCGCGTCGCGTCACGGTGCATAACGCCCGGAACCTCCTCTCGCGCCACCGCCATCGGGACCTAAGCACCCCCCACGCACTTATTTCCCGGATGCGCGCGGGGACGGGGAGCTTTCGGGCGTTTTGCACCGCGGTCCGGGCGCGGGAGGGGAACTGTCAAGCGCCGGCGCGAGCCAGATCGGGACGGCCGCGCCGGGCTCGTGCCGACTCGACGAACCAGTCGAAAACCGCCGCGAAGCGCGGGTCGACTCGCCACTCCTCCTGGAGCTCCCACTGGACAGCCAGGACCGGCCGGCCCGGCATCTCCACCGCTTCCGGCAGACCATCGCCGCAGCTCCGCGCCACCACCTCCAACCCGTCCCCGACCCGGTCGATGGCCTGGTGGTGGAACGAGCTGACCTCGATCGAGGTGGTCCCGAGCGCGCGGGCGAGCAGACTCGAATCGGCGATCGAGATCTCGTGGCGCGGGTGCGGTGGCACCGGCAGGCCCGCCACCGATGCCGCCTCGACCTCCTTCCACCGCGCCCACCCCGGGTCGGACGGATGCCCGGCAGCGACGAGCGAGACGTCCTGGACGAGCGTGCCACCCAGCGCGACGTTCAAGACCTGGGCGCGGCGGCACATCCCGAGGATCGGCAGCCCGCGATCCAACGCGCGCGCCACCAACTCCAGCTCGAACGCGTCGCGCTGGGGCTCGGTGGCGGCGAGCAGCGCGTGCGGCTCCTGCCCGTACCGGCGCGGGTCGATGTCGCGTCCGGGCGCCAGCAGGATCGCGTCGACCTCGTCCAGCGCCGGGCCGATAGCGTCCACTAACTGGGGCAGCGCCATCGGCAGTCCGCCGGCGTCCAGTACCGGCCGGTGCACGCCCACACCGCCGTAGTCGCCGAAGTCATGGACGCTCGCCGAGACTCCTATCAGGGCACACGCTCTAGACACCGATCAGCCGCTCAGGTAGAACTGTATTGAACATATTTGTGCAGAGGCGAGAGAGTCGGAGGGTTTGATGGCCGAGAAGACATGGGGTGGCGAGCCCTTCTGGGGACTGGGTTACGAGTGGGACCCGGATTGGGTGCTCACCGAGCGCCAGCGCGAGCTCCGTGACAGGTTGATCGAGCTGTGCGAGAAGGAGATGCGGGCCAACGCCAAGATCTCCGACGACGAGCTCAAGTTCCCCCGGCGCAACCTCGAGCTTCTCGGCGAGCACGGCTTCCTCGCCCTCACCGTCCCGACCGAGTACGGCGGCCTGGGCGAAGACCACGTGGCCTACGCGATGACCTGCGAGACGATCGCGCGCTACGGCTGCGCTTCCACGGCGATGTGTTACGTGATGCACATGGGCGCGGTCAACGCGATCATGCTCCGCGCCACCGACGCGCTCATCGAGAAGTACATCAGGCCCCTGAACAGCGGCAAGATCGGGACGCTCTCCTACAGCGACCCCGAGACCGGCTCGCACTTCTGGTACCCGATCTCATCCGGGGCGGAGCGCTCCAATGGCGGTTACAACGTGCGCAAGAAGGCGTCATGGACGACGTCGGGCGGGTTCGCCGACTTCTACGTCGTGCAGACGACCTCCCCCGATTTCACCGGGTACGACGACCTGTCCGTGTTCGTGATCGACGGCGAGCACGTGAAGTCCCAGCCCTCCACGTGGGACGCCCTCGGCCTCAGAGGCAACCAATCCGGACCGATCGAGGTACCGGGCATCGACATTCCCGGCGATCAGATCGTCGGTCCCGAGGGCGACGGCGCCGCTTCCAACGACGAGTCGGTCGACCCCTGGTTCCTGATCGGGTCGGCGAGCGTGTGGAACGGCATCGCGCTGGGCTCGATCGACATCGGCAAGCGCCAGACCACGCGCAAGCGCCACGTCGACGTCGGGCTGCGGGTGGCCGACTACCCGACGATCCAGGACTACATCGGCGAGGCCGTGATGGACACCAACGCCTCCCGCCTGTTCGTCTACTCGGTGGCGCAGGCGATGGACAACGCGACCGAGAACAACACGGTCCGCCTCCCGCCCGGCGAGTTCGCCCGGGCCAACTTCCTGCACTGGGCGTGGCAGATCAAGTTCGTCGCGGCCAAGAACACCGCGCATGTGGTCGACAAGATGCTCCACGCCTGCGGCGGCACGGGCTACAAGCGCGACATGGAGCTCGAGCGCTACCTACGCGACGCCAAGGCCGGCTGGGTGATGGGCCCGACCAACGAGGTGCTCCGCCAGTTCGTGGGCAAGGCCGTGCTGCTCGGCTTCGAGAGCCTCGACTACTGGAACCAGCACTACAACCGCCGCGCGGTCGAGAACGAGCTCAAGAAGCTCGACGCCGAGGGCAAGCGCCAGCTCGCCGAGCAGCTGCTGGCCGAGGTCGAGAAGGCTTCGGCACCCGCCGCCTCGTAAGAGACATGGCGGTCCTCGTCAACGGGCTGCGGACCCGCGAGCCGGGGCTCGAGTTCTACCGGGTGGCCCCGGGCGGGGCCACCGAGGTGGCGATCGAGGGCGACGACCGGGTCCGGGTGATCGACCGCCACGGCGGGCAGACGGCCGAGCTCACCGCGCGCGGGGGCGAGGGCCTGGCCGCGCTCGGCCTTCGGGCCGAGAACGGCGGGCTGATC
>DATFDC010000091.1:0-5309 GCA_035252415.1 Solirubrobacteraceae bacterium | reverse complement strand
TCAACACCTCAACCTGGCTGGGCGGCGCGCTCGGGATCGCCATCGCCTCGGCGATCTCGACCTCCCGCGCGGACCACCTCCTGGCCGTCCACGCGACCGTGCACCACGCGCTGACCTCGGGATTCCAACGCGCTCTGCTTGCATGCAGCATCGCCATGCTCGCTGCCGCGGTGCTCGCGGTGCGCGCCACGAACACCCGCGGCGAACCCGCAGCCACGTCAGCGCTCGACGTCGTGCCGCTGCCCGAAAACGCCTGATCACGAACGGAGGTCCAGTGACGTATCGAACTCTCGCCGCCGCCGATGCCTTCTGGCGCCCGTCGAACCAGATGGGCGTGCTGAACACCGACCTGGCCAAGCAGCTTAAGGCCACCACCCTCGGCGCCCGGCTGTGGCGGCTGGCTCCCGGCCAGGCATCGTCGCGACACCGCCATCGCGACACCCATGAGATGTACCTGCTGCTCGAGGGCACGGGTCGGATCCGGATCGAGCACGACCTCCACACGCTCGAGCCGCTCGGCAGCGTCCTGGTCGAACCAGGCCACGTCCGGCAGCTGTTCAACGACACCGACGCCGACCAGCTCTGGCTGGTCGTGGGCGCCCCGCCCGAGCCGGCGAACACACTCGAGATGACCGACGAGACCCTGGCCTGGATCTATCCGGACGGGCCCAAGGCACTGCCGCCGGAACTCGGGGGCGGTTAGAGTGCGGCGGTCGGAAACGATTCAAGGGAGGCGGATGTGAAGATCGCAGGTAGGGCGGGGGCTGTGGCACTCGTGACAGCCGTGTTCGTCGCGGTGGGCGCCGCCGCCGCGCTGGCCAGGGTGCAGGTGCCGGCGTACAGCGGCCCGATCGTTCATGGCAAGAACCCGCAGGTCAGACCCGGCACGATCATCTATACGGGCGACGGCAGCGGGCTGCTGTCCGGGCGAGGCGCGCGCAGCCGCCACCCGAAGTTCGGGCGGCTGCACTGGACGAGTTGGAACGCCAGCCAGGGGAGGGCGTTCGGCGCCGACTGGGTGAACAACTGCGTGCCGTTCTGCGCGGCCGGGACGTTTACCCCGTATCCGGTGAACATCAGGGTGTTCCGCCCTCGCGTGCTGGAGGGCCACCGGATTTTCACCCGGATGCAGGTGACCTACACGGGCAGGCTCCCCGAACGGGTCCATAACCGCGTCCAGATCTGGAAGGTCGAAGCTCGCCACCGGCAGTACTTCTGGCTGTTCCCGTTCTGACGCTCCGAGGTCCCCGCGCGACTGCGAGAATGTCCGCGGATGCAGCCAGGTTTGGTCAGTCCCGTGTTGGTCGGGCGCGGCACGGAGCTTTCGAGTCTGATCGGGGGGCTCGAGTCAGCCGCAGCGGGTGAGCCGGTCGTCGTTCTGGTGGGCGGCGAAGCCGGGGTCGGCAAGACCCGGCTCGTGGAGGAGGCCGCCGCGCGGGCGCGGGCGGGATCGGCGCGGGTGCTCACGGGCAGCTGCATCGAGGTCGGCGGTGAGGGCCTGCCGCTGAGCCCTGTGGTCGATGTGCTCCGGTCGCTCATGCGACAGATGCCCGACGATGAGCTCGACGAGGTTCTCGGCCCGGCGCGAATCGAGCTGGCCAGGCTGTTGCCCGAGCTCGACCCGCGCACCCCCGCGAGCGCGGCCCCCGCCGGTGCGGAGGGAAACGCTCGCGTGCTCGAGTTGGTGTTCGGGGTGATTCAGCGGCTTGCCGCCGATCGGCCTTTGATGCTGGTGATCGAGGACCTGCACTGGGCGGACCGGTCTACGCTCGACCTGGTCGCCTTGCTTGTGCGCGCGCTTCGCGATGCCCGGGTGCTGCTGGTGATCACGTTTCGCAGCGACGAGCTTCAGCGAGGTCATCCGCTGCGCTCGCTCGTCACGGGATGGGAGCGAGTGCGTTCGGTTCGGCGGCTCGAGCTTCAGCGCTTCACGCGGGAGGAGGTGGCCAGCCAGCTGGAGGCGATTCGCGATGAGAGGCCGACGCGAGCGATGCTCGACCTGCTATACGAGCGCTCCGAAGGCAACGCGTTTCTGATCGAGGAAATCCTCGCCGCGCTGCAGGCCGGCGCCGGCCCCGAGGAACTGCCGGCCACGCTGCGCGACGTTCTTCTGGCCCGCGCCGAGCAACTGCCGGCACCGACGCTCAGGTTGCTGCGCATAGCGGCGGCCGCCGGCCGGTCGGTGCCGGACAGGCTGTTGGCGCGGGTCGCCGACCTCGACGACGCGGAACTCGACGCCGCGCTCCGAGACGCGGTCGAGCACCACTTGCTAGTGATCGACGACTCCGGCCAGGGATATCGGTTCCGGCATGCACTGACCCGCGACGCGATCTACAGCGATGCGCTGCCGCGGGAGCGCGTCCGGATTCACGCCGCCTACGCCGAGGCGCTGTCTGCGGATCCCGCACTGGCCGGCGCGGAGGGCTCGGCCGCCGCCGCGCTGGCGCTGCACTTCTCGGCCGCTCACGATCTCCCGCGAGCGCTGCCGGCCTACGTCGAGGCGGGGCGCCTGGCCGCCGCCTATGCGCCGGCGGAGGCGCTGCGCCACTTGGAGCAGGCGTTGGAACTCTGGCCGAGCGTGCCGGATGCCAGCCAGCGCTGCGGTATTGACCTGGTCGACACGTTGCGACTAGCCGGCTCCAGCGCCATCGCGGCGGGTGAGCCGGAGCGTGCGCTGGCCCTGTTCGACGAGGCGCTGGCTGAACTCGGCACAGCGAACGATGCCGAACGGCGCGCGCTCACACAGGAGGCGCGCTCACAGGCCCTGGTGATCATCGGGCGCGCCGACGAGGCAGACGCTGCGCTGCACCAGGCCCTATCGTTCCTTCCGGTCGACCCGCCGACCGTGGCCCGCGCGCTCGTCCTCGCCTCCATTGCCCGGTCCAAGGCGGTCTTCGCCGGTGACTATGAGACCTGCAGGGACGTGTCCGAGCAGGCGTTGAGTGTCGCGCGCGCGGCCGGTGCGCATGAGCAGGAAGCCAACGCCCAGATCATGCTCGGCGTTGCCCGCTGCTATCTGGGCGAACACGAGGCCGGGATCGCCAGCCTCCAAGCCGGGCGAGAGCTGGCTGAGGCAATCGGCGCCGACGCGACTGCCCTACGCGCGCACGTGAACCTGTCCGACTCGCTGACGCTCCTGGGTCGCTATCCGGAGGCGGACGAGACCACCGAGCGCGGGCTGCTTCTTGCGCAGCGCATCGGCCTCGCGCGGCACGCCTACGGGCTGCTGCTGATCTTCAATCGGGCTGATGTGCTGACCCATCTCGGGCGCTGGATGGAGGCTGAACGGATGCTAACCGCAGCCATCGACAATGGAGGCTCTTCGACGCTCGTCGTCCTGTCGCACATGTTGCGGGCCTCCGTGGCCATACGGGCCGGTCGATATGAGGCCGCGATCGAGGACCTCGATGTCGCGAGCCGGGCCCCTGGATGGGGATCGGAGCAAGCTACGACGCTCGTCGCCTTCACCCGGACCGAGTTCGCCCGGGCGCACCGGGACATCGACGCGGCGCGGAGCCTCGTGCGCGAGGCACTCGAACCGCACCCACACGCGGGCGGCGAGGCCTACCGGTGGCCGCTGATTTGGCTTGCGCTGCGCATCGAGGCGGAGGCGCCGGCCGCCGCGGCCGATCGCGTCTCTGCGCTCGCGGAGGCGGCGTCGACGCTGCCGGCAACCACGCCGCCGACCCGAGCCTATCGTGCCCTGGCCGCCGCAGAGCACGCGCGTGTCACAGGCGCGCCGGAGAGGTGGGCCGAGGCACTCGAGGCCTGCCGCGAGGACGGGGATCACTTCCTGATCGCGTACGCGCTCGTGCGCGGTGCCGAGGCCGACGTCGCGACTGGTGCGCGCGAACAGGCCGCCGCCGCACTGGAAGAAGCGGCGCGATTGGCCGAGGGGCTGGGGGCGGCGCCGCTGCTCGAGGAGGCTCAAGCGCTCGCGCGCCGCGCGCGGTTGAAGCTCGAGGGCCGCGAATCGAGCGACGAGCCGATGCCGGCCGAGGCCGAGGCGCTCGGCCTGACCGCGCGTGAGCGAGAAGTGCTCGCCCTGCTCGCGGCCGGCCGCTCGAACCCCCAGATCGCTGAAGCGCTGTTCATCAGTCGCAAGACGGCGAGCGTGCACGTCTCGAACATCATCAGCAAGCTGAACGTCTCCAATCGCGGTGAGGCTGCCGCCCTCGCGCACCGGCTCGGGCTCGATTCGGTCGCGGAGTCCGCCTGAGCCAGGTCTGAGCCGCGGCTTAGTTGCCTGCGACGGCCGTCGTGGCCGGCGTCAGATCTAGGCCGCTGGTGCGCGAGAAGTTAGGGCAGCTGCCCGATGTACGGGGGGCGGCTTAGACGCAAGCTGTGGGACATGACATGGACCCTTCACCCACAGCTCGTCGCCGCCTCCCACGCCGGGGTCGGCCTCCCGTCGCCGGCCGGCTCATCCGCTCAGCCGGTCCTCACCCCGTCACCCGAGGTCAGCAATGCTCAATCCAGCTGCTCCGTTTCGCGTCGTCCTGCGTGAACGCAACATCCGTCTGCTGCTCAGCGGGCTTGCCGTCTCCCAGGCCGGGGATTGGCTCTACAACCTGGCCCTGCTCGCCTTCGTGTACGACCGCACCCACTCCTCGGCGTGGGTCGGCCTGACCACCGGCGCGCGGGTCGCGCCGCTGGTCCTGCTCGGACCACTCGGCGGCGTCCTGGCCGACCGGGTTCACCGCCGTCCGCTGATGATCACGTGTGATCTGGCGCGCGCCGCCACCATGGCCGGACTGGCGTTCGGGGCGCTCGCCGACGCGCCGATCGTCCTCGCGCCGATCCTGGCCGCGCTCTGCACCGCCGGCGCCGCCCCGTACCTTCCGTCGGTCCAGGCCGTGCTGCCGAAGCTGGCCAGCGCCGACCAGCTGCCGGCCGCCAACGCCGCGCGGGTCAGCCTGACCCACCTCTGCCTGATCGCCGGGCCGGTATTCGGAGCTCTCCTGCTGCTCATCGGCTCGCCGGCGATTGTCTTCGCGATGAACGGCATCACGTTCCTGATCGGCGCCGTCGTCGTGGCCGCGCTGCCCCGGGACGCGCTGCGCCTTCCCGTGGGGAACGCGGCCACGAGCTCGCGGCCGGGCCCGATCTCCGCTCTGCGGGCGGGCTGGAGCGCCCTGCGGGAATGCGACGGCGCAGGCCTGCTGGTGGGGGCCAACGTGATCGCCAGCACGATCTACGGCGCGTTCACCGTGCTGTTCGTGCTGCTGAGTCACCGGCTGGGCTTCGGGAGCGCGGGCTATGGCTACCTTCTGGCCGGCGGGGGCGCCGGCGGCGTGCTGGCCGCCGGA
>DATFDC010000090.1:0-14429 GCA_035252415.1 Solirubrobacteraceae bacterium | reverse complement strand
TGCGCGTCGCAGGCGCGCAGCCGCCGGATCCGTTCGCCCACCGGTGGGTGGGTCGAAAACAGGTTGGTCTTGCTCTGGCCGCCCTGTGGCCAGGCCATGTACATCGGCACACTCACCGCGTTGACGTCGAGGCTCGCGCGGTCGCGGTCGATCTCCTCGAGCGCGTCGGCGAGCGGCCGGCCGCTGCCGATCAAGTCGGCCGCGGACGCGTCGGCCAGATATTCGCGCTGACGAGAGATCCCGAGTTGCATGAGCGCCGCGGCCACAGGCGCCAGCAGTATCGCGACGAACGAGCCGGCCAGTTCCAGCCGATCGTTCTCAGCGCCGGTGTCACCGAACACGAGCGAAAGCTGGAGCACGCTTACGACGGCCGAGATCGCACCCGCAACCGTCGCCACGACGGCCGAGACCGCGACGTCGTGGTTCTTGATGTGCGACAGCTCGTGGGCAAGCACACCGCGGATCTCCTGGAGCGGCCGGCTGACGAGCAGACCGACGGTCACCGCTATCGCGGCGTGATTTAGATCGCGGCCGGTCGCGAATGCATTTGCCTGCTCGTCCGGCATCAGGTACAGGCGCGGCACGGGAATCCCGGCCCGGCTTGCCAGCTCGCGCACCGTCGCGTGCACCTCGGGCGCCTGCGCCTTGGTCAGCGGATGTGCGGCCACGGCTCGGAGCGCGATCCGGTCGGAGTAGAAGTACCCGATCAGGTTCCCGCCCACCGCGAGCCCGGCGAACGCCCACGCGAACGCGCCTCCGAGGAGCGCGCCGATCACGATGAGGACTGCGGTCAGCCCGGCGACGAGCGTCAACCTGCGCGGCCGTGTCCTCAGGTGTGTCCGAGTGACGTTCATCTTTGTTTCGTCTTGCGTGTGCTGTCGATTGACTCCTCACGCCGAGCGTGGCGCCTGGCCCCCGTGCTTTCGATGGGTGCATCTGTGTATTTGGTCGGCCCTCGCGCCGTGCGTGGAGAGAAGTCGGCGCGTGCAGCGGGCCGCGCCGCGTCCCCAAGATGGTTGGTCACACCCATTCCGGATGTTCCGCGGTCGGGGCAGCCTTACTTACATCGGACGTGAACCACCACAGGAGGAACGAGTGCCGAGACCAATCGGCTGGGTTCGCCCGCGCGCGGGGCGCGTGCTTCTGGCCTGCATCGTCGTCGTGCTGGTCGGACTCGGCTGCGCATCGGCTGCGCAGGCGCGCTCGGCCACTCCTGCCCCTACCGCCGTGCGCGACGTGCAGAAGCGACTGGCCGAGTTGAAGTTCCTCCCCCTCTCCGAAGTCGACGGCAAGCTTGGACCGCGTACCCGGGACGCGATTACGGCGTTCCAGCAGTGGAATGGCCTCTCGGCGGATGGCATCGCCGGTCCGCAGACGCTGAGCAAGCTACGCACGGCCGCCGCACCCCGCCACGGCACCCACGGGCCGCCACGACGGATCGAGATCTACCGGGCCAAGGGCGTCACGCTCCTGGTCGACAACGGACGCGTCAAGCGGGCGATCCACTCTTCGGCGGGCAAGCGAGGCTACGAGACGCCCACCGGGTCCTACCGAATCCAGCGGAAGATGCTCAAGGACTGGTCGCGGCCGTACAAGACCTGGATGCCGTACGCGTCATACTTCCACGCGGGCTACGCGTTGCACGAGGGCGCGGTGCCGGCCTATCCGGCATCCCACGGCTGCGTGCGCCTGCCGTCGTGGGACGCAGCGGACGTGTACCGGTTCGCGACGGTCGGAACCACTGTCGTCGTGTACTGACCCGCGGACAGTGGGCGAGTGACAACGCCGGGGTCAGGGTTCGACGAGGCCCCGTCGGATCGCGTACCGAGTCAACTCGACGCGGTTGCGCATCCCGAGCTTCTCGAGGACGTTCGCGCGGTGGCGCTCGACGGTCTTCTTGCTGATCACCAGGGTGTTGGCGATCTCTTCGCTGGTGTGACCTTCGGCGATCAGCTTGACCACCTCCTGCTCCCGTGGGGTGAGCGGATCCTCCGGTACGGTCTCGCCGCTGCGTGCGCGCTCGAGGTAGTCCCGGATGAGGGCGGTCACGGCGGCTGGGTAGAGAAACGGCTCGCCTCGCATGGCGGCGCGGATCGCCTCGACCAGATCGCGGTTGGCCGCTGACTTCAGCACGTAGCCTGAAGCGCCGGCCTTGAGCGCTTCGAAGAAGTAGCGCTCGTCGTCGTACATCGAGAGGATCAGGACGCGCAGATCGGGGCGTCGCTTGTTGAGCTCGGCCGCCGCCTGCAGGCCGGTCATCCGCGGCATCGCCACATCGAGGATCGCCAGGTCGACCTCCGGACTGAGCGCCTTCTGGATCGCCTCCGCCCCATCACCCGCCTCCGCCACCACCTCGATGTCTGGTTGCGCATCGAGGACCATCTTGAGACCGCTACGGACCACCGTGTGGTCATCCGCGAGCAGGACATGCGTCTTCAGCGGGGTCGGCATCAGGTCTTCCAGTCCAAGCCTAGGCGCATGGTCACCTCGACGCCGGCTCCCTGCACCGAGTTGATGCTCAGCGCGGCCCCGATCAGCATGGCTCGCTCGCGCATCCCGGTCAGCCCCCCACCCTCGCTCACCTGCTCGGGCAGCCCCTCGCCGTTGTCCGCCACGCCCAGCACGAGCTCGCCGTTCTCCCGACCCAACGACACCGTGACCTCGGTCGCCTTGGAGTGGCGCATCGCGTTGGTCAGCGCCTCCTGGGCGACCCGGTAGATCGCGAGCTCCACGTCGGGTGAGAGCTCGGGCAGTCCACCGCCGAGCCGGCGGTGGATCTTCAGGCCGCTCTGCTCGCTGACCCGAGCGCAGAGCGCGATCAGCGCGTTGACCAAGCCGAGTTCGTCGAGTGCCTCCGGCCGGAGCTCGCGCGAAATGCGTCGGACGTCCTGAAGGCTCTGCTGGACGACCTCCGCCAGCTCGGCAAGGTCTCGGCGCTCCGGGCCGCCTTTCCCGGCAGCGTGCTCGGCGCGGAGCGCGACGGCGGTCAGCGTCTGGCCGATCTCGTCGTGCAGTTCGCGAGCGATCCGCAGCCGTTCCTCCTCCTGAGCCGCCAGCACGCGCGCGGAGCTGTCGCGCCGCTCATCCTCCAGCCGCTGCAGCATCTCGTTGAACGCATCCGCCAGCGCCAGCACCTCGGTGCTCGAGCGGTCAAAGCCGACGGCTCGGCGCCCAGGGTGGAGCAGGTCGACCGAGCGCATCACGGTGGCCAGCCGACCCAGCGGTCCGAGCGCCTGACGGACGAGCAGAAGGTCGACGACCAGCATCACAACGAGGCCGACGAGCAGAAGCACGATCTCCTCAACCCTGATCGACGCATGAAGCGTCACCGGCGCGAGCGCGAGCAGCGCGAACGCCAGCGCGAACACTGCCGCATTGGCGGCGAACACGCGCCAGAGCATCGGCACCGCACGTGGCGGCGCGTTCGACAGCTCCGCCCGCCGATTCGTTGACGCGTGGCTGTCGGCATCGCGAACGGCCGGAAGCTGATCAGAGCTGGACATCATCGACTTGGGGTGCCGGGCGCCTCACAAGATGCTCATTAGCACCCATGGCCGGTGTGCTCAATTGAATCTAGCTTCCGAGTCAACGCTTACCCGTTTACTCCAGCTGGAAAGGAAACTCGATGCTCTCTACTCGTCCTTCGGCAAGCTACCCGCTGCGGATCGAAGGCGCCCTCGACCGGCCGCTCAGCCGAGGCCTCTGGCTGGTCAAGTGGCTCCTGGTCATCCCGCACCTCGTGATCCTCTTCTTCCTGTGGATCGGGCTGCTCGCCACGACCGTTGTCGCGTTCTTCGCAATCCTCTTCACAGGCCGCTATCCCCGCAGCCTGTTTGACTTCAATGTCGGCGTCCTGCGCTGGAGTTGGCGTGTCGGCTTCTACTCCTACAGCGCCCTCGGCACCGACCAATACCCTCCGTTCACGCTGAAGGATGTCCCCGACTACCCCGCGCGGCTCGAGGTCGAATACCCGCAAGAACTCTCTCGAGGACTCGCGCTGGTCAAGTGGTGGCTGCTCGCCATCCCGCACTACCTGATCGTGGCGGTGTTCCTCGACACCGGCTGGACGGTCTGGAGCACCGACGGGCCATGGCAGGCTGTCTCTTTCGGTGGACTGATCACACTCATGGTGTTGATCGCAGCGGTCGTCCTGCTGTTCACGACCCGTTACCCGAAGCCCATCTACGACTTCGTGCTCGGCATGAACCGCTGGGTTTTCCGGGTCGCCGCCTATGCCCTGCTGATGACCGACCACTACCCCCCGTTCCGCCTCGACATGGGCGGCGAGGAGACACCCCCTGAGCCGTTCGGGACGACCGCGGCAGCCCCCGCCGGCTCGCCCCTTCCCTCCTGAATGCCGTGCTCGACGGTCGCGAGCATCTTCATCCGGTCGGGCGCCACTTGCGTTTCAGGCGCCCGACCGGCGCGGTCCCGGGTATCGGCCGCGTCGGCTACCCGGCCCTCCGCGCTCAGACCAGGAACAGCAGCATGAGCCCGCCCGTCAGGCCGAAGAACACGACCGCCTCGGTGACGGCGAAGCCGATCCACATCACCTGCTGCAGGTCCTTCTTCACCTCCGGCTGCCGGGCCGTCGAGTTGATCACCGACATGAAGATCAGGCCGATGCCGATCGCCGCCCCGAACGCAGCCAGGCCCATCGAGAGCCCGAACCCGAGTCCCTTTCCAAGGTTCGTCAACGTGGCTATATGCGGAATCATGAATTCCATTGGCGCACCAGTCCTTTCTGCTCGGAGAGGAACGTGATGGAGTCAACGTTCCGGTAGCACTCATGATCGCCGCGCCGACCCCCACGGGTAATGGGGTCAGACGTGCAATTTCCCGCTGGCCACTGTCTAGTTGGCGCTCGGTTGTGGTGCCCGCTCGGGCCGAGTCGCGCCGTAGCGTCGCCGGTGCAAGATCCAGGCGATGAGGCCAATCGGGAGCGGCAGCCAGTAGGACGCGAGGCGGTACGCGAGCGTGGCCAACGCTGCCGGCGCCGCTGCGACGCCTGCGAGGGCCAACGTGCCGGTGAGCCCGGCCTCGACGACGCCAAGCCCTCCCGGGGTGAGCGGGATCTGGCCGAGCAGCTGCGCGGCCGAGTAGGCGATAAGCGCGACGTACAACGGCGGCCGCGCACCGACTGCGAGGAGCGCGGCGTAGAGCGACAGAAAGTCGAAGATCCAGCGTCCCGCGGCCAGGGCGACTGCCTGCACCCACGCTCCTCCCAGCGACCTCCGAAGCTCATCGCGCTCGTCGAACAGCCGCTGTGGCAACCCATCTGACCGAGCCTGGCCATGGCGCCATCTCGTCTCGACCGCTCGCAGCAATCGTCCGATCGTCCTGATCACGCGATCGTTGGTCAACAGCAGCGCGCCCAGCGCAAACAGAACGACGAACACGGCCAGCCCGACTGCGGCGGCCTCCAGCAAACCATCGGGTATCCGGCGACCCAGCGCCACCGCGGGCAGCGCCAGCAGCGGCAGGCCGGCCAACGCCTCGAGGAGCAGCAACGCGCCCGCCGTGAGCCCGGTGGCGACTGCGGCCGGCGACAAGCCGGCCTGGCTCAGCATGCGAGCCTGCAGCGCGGCGGCCGCCGCCGACCCGCCCGGGACGACCTTGCTGAACGCGGCTCCGGCAAGCTGCGATGTGACAACCGGGAACCACCGTGGGCGGTTCAGGGCCAGGCGCTGCAAGGCGCACATGCACCAGATGCCCGCTGCCGACGTCGCTACCAACGCAATCCACCAGGCCGGATCCACGTCGGTGAGCCGGCGATAGGCGCCGAACACCTCGAGCACGGCGGGCGCGACGCCGTACAGCACGACGGCGGCGACGATCAACGTGAGGATCCGCCGCCGCACGTCTCTCGCCCAGGCATGGCGCGGGGCCGTCCGCTGATCTACCTCTGCGTGCCGGCCGGCACCGATCGCGGCGTTAGCGTGGTTCGTGAGCTCGTCCCGGTGTGTCCTCGCCGATCTCCCCGTTGATGCGTCGCCGCTTGTCTCGCGCTCCGGCGCGGGCATCACGCCACGACGAGCACGTCGCACGGCGCGGCCTGCACGACCCGTTCGGCGACCGAACCGAGCAGCGTACGAGTCACGAAATCGCCGCCGCGGCGCCCGACGATCAGGAGCTGGGCGCCGACCTCGCGTGCGACTTCGGTGAGTACGACGGCGGGGTCGCCCACGGCGGCCCGGGTTTCGATCGCTGCACCCTGACCGCCATCGAGCAGCTCTCGCGCTTCCCCCAGCAGGCGCTCGGGATCGATCCGCGATCCGGCCAAATCGGCGCCCAACCCGGCCGATCGTATGTCCGGGACGACCGCGACGATCACGAGCGCCCGGTAGTGGATGGCGAGCTCGTGCACGCGCAGGAGCGCCCGGCGCGACCCGTCGGAGCCGTCGTATCCCACCACCAGCGTGAGGTTTGTCGCGGAGTCGGGCATGCCTGTCTAGGTCCAATCCTTCCCGTCACCGACGACCTCAAGATAGAGATTGAGCATGAGATGCGCATCGTGAACCATCGCCTCAGGTTCGCAGGCCACTGGCGATACCGGAATGGGCATTACTCCCGATTCACCGGAAAGCACCACGTCGTGGGAAGGTGCTGAACCCTTCAACCGTGCCGAGATGCATGCCGCACCATCGAGGATCGGCCGCGGCGGCGACACGCTCCTTGGGTGCGATCTGGTCGCCGCCTGGCGTCGGCTGTCGGACCGGCCATCTCACCGACGAGCAGGTCCTGCTTGGCGCCATGCGCGCAGCGGTCAGCGGCGTCACCGAAGATGGGCACCATCACCCATTCGCGAGAGATGGTTGGTGGCGCACTCTTGGAGCATGCTCCCGAGACGGAGAATGTGAGATGGGACCAGAACCGGAGGATCGACCGGTGCAGTCATACCTACCTCCCACCGGTCACGCCCAAGGCATCTCACCTGGTGAGAGCGACGGCCGATCGCATGTCACCCCGGCGATCGATCGCCGGCCGGCGGAGAGCCGCCCCGGGCGCCTGGAGTTCCTGCTGCTGGCGCTGGTCGCGGTCGGCGTGGCCATCACGATCGCGATGGCCGTCGTCGATCCTGCCGCCTAGTCCGCGCGATCAGCGTTGGCGATCTCGAGCACCTCGAGCCGCCGCCGGCGCCCGTGCGGCAGCTGGACCGACACCCGCTGCCCCACGCGCCTACCGAGCAGGGCTTGGCCAATCGGCGAGAGAGCCGAGACCGTACCGCGTGACAGGACGCCATGGGCGCTCCCGATCACGTAGTCGAGTCTCTTCCGCGTGTCTACATCCACCACAGTGACGGTAGACCCGATCGTGACCGACTCTTCCTCATGAGCATGGTCTACTTCAGTCGCCCGCGAGAGGATGTCCTCGAGCCGCGCGATCCGAGTAGCCAGCACCGCCTCCTCCTCACGGATCGCGAGGTGCTCGTCGTTGTTCGACATGTCTCCGAACTCACGAGCGACACGAAGGCGCGCGGGAATCGCGCGTTGCTCGCCGCGCAACGTCGCCAGGTTTTGTTCGAGGGCTTGACGTGCGGCAGCCGTGACGGGAACTTCGTCGGTCGCCGCTCGGACGACCTGGCCGCGAACGGAACGAAGCGCGTTTTTCTCTTGCAGCAGCATGGCAGTCACAGTGTCGCCTGGGATCGTCGTTGTCGCCATGGGGGTTAACCGCCATCTATGGCGCCGACCCATCCTTCGAGGCGAGTGCGGGCCGGCCGCGCCTACAGGGCGGCGTTGATGATCGCGGCGGCTTCCGGAGCCAGCAGAGCGCCCAACGCGACGAGGACGATTACCGTGCGCAGGTTCAGGTGGCGGCGTCTCCACCCTGGTTTCACCGGTCCACCCCCTCTTGCTCTGGAAGCACCACCCCTTGGGGCAGCACCCAGCGACGCGTGTGTGTCCGTGGCTCGGCTTGGTCGTCGGCGGGCCAGACACCATGCTCCTCGAGGTACCTTCTCGCTTCCTCCTCCCGCTCGCGCTCGCGGTCGCCGCTGACGCTCAGGCGATAGAGGAGGTTGAGCATGACCACGGACAGCCCGGCCCCGATCGACGATGCGAATCCATGCACCCCCATGTCGCCGGGGACGATGACGAGCACGACGAGTCCCGCCAGCACCATGACACCTCCGATGCCGTAGCGGACCGCGAACAGGCCTGCCGAACGCCAGGTGATCGAGGTATTGGGTGTGGATGACTGAACCGGTGTCATGCTCCGCTCCTTTGCGCTGATACCCGAGATGCTGATGCGGTTGGAGAGCTGCGCCCATCGGGGCAAACACCCATCTCAGTGATACGAGCAATCCGGCGTCAGCGCGGGCTTCGCTCTGGCGCCCCGGCGTCGTAGGGGCCGCGCACAAATACACAACTGCACCCATGGTCGACGGACCGGCGGGATCGCAGAGTGTTCGACATGACCTTCCGCGCTCCACGGACGCCACGCAACCGGACACGCAGATGAGCGTCTTCGTCTGGGTCATGATCGGAGTTGCGTTCTGGCACTTCGCCGTACTCGTGCCCGACCGCTTCTACGGCGGCGTCATCGGGGCGCTCATCGCCGCGGTCGGTGGTGCGCTGATCTCGGGCTATCTCCTTCCGGTCCCGGGCATACCGGAACGGAACCCACCCGGCGTCACCGAAGCCCTTTGGCCGATCCCCGGATCGATCATCGCCCTCATCGGCACGTACATATACGGGGCTCGCCGGGAGCGGGGCTGGCGAACACCTCCGCGAGGGTAAGCCGGGATCCATGCGGCTGTCACGCCGGCGCGCATGAGGATGCCTGAGCTATTCGCTTCGGGTCTCCGTCTCCGGCCTGTGCTCCCTCAGCCGTCCCGCGTGGGCGCGAAGCGTGGGGTCGCGCCGAGCCTTGATCAGGCTGGCGGCGGTGACCGAGGCGAGCAGGACGACGATCACCGCCAGGGAGACCCCCGTGGAGATCTCCGGGACGGCGGAACTGTGCAGGTGGGCGAAGTGCAGCACGAGCTTGACCCCGATGAAGGCCAGGATCAGGGCCAGACCCGTCGAGAGGTAGACGAGCCGGTCCAGCAGCCCCGAGACGAGGAAGAACAGGGCGCGGAGCCCGAGCAGCGCGAACGCGTTGGCGACGAACACGATGTAGGCGTGCTGTGTGACCCCGAAGACCGCCGGGATCGAGTCCAGCGCAAACAGCACATCGGTGCTGCCGATGGCGACGAGCACCAGGAACAGCGGGGTCAGGACGCGGCGTCCGTCGATTCGGGTAAGGAGCTTCGGGCCGTCGTAGTGGCTGGTGAGCGGCAGCAGCCGGCGAGCCGCGGCGACGAGGATGTTGTCGTCGACGGAAGGGTCCTCGCCCCGATGGCGAAACAGCTGCACCGCGGTGGCCATCAGCGCGAGCCCGAAGACCAGGAACATGAACGAGAACGAGTCCAGCAGCGCCGCGCCGACGGCGATGAACACGGCCCGCATTCCAAGCGCGGCGATGATCCCGAGCGTCAGCGCACGCGATTGCTCCTCAGGCGGAACCGCGAACGTGCTCATGATGATCAGGAACACGAACAGGTTGTCGACCGACAGGCTCTTCTCGACGATGTAGCCAGCGAAGTACTGGGCCCCCAGGTCCCAGCCCGCGATGATCCCGAAGACGACGCCGAACAGCAGAGCCGCGGCCACGTAGAACACCGACCAGAGGACCGCCTCGCGAAAGCCCACGGCATGCGGCCGGCGGCCCGACCAGAGCAGATCGAACAGCAGCAGGCCGGAGATCAGCACCAGCGTGGCCGCCCATCCCAATGTGGTCACTTCAAGCACGTCCACCAGACTCGCGCAGCGGTCACGGCTGGGATATGGAGCGAGACACCCATGGTGAGCGGGGTAGTGTCCTTGCAGACTGGAGCAGTCGATGAAGCTGCTGCCGATCGTATTCGCGTTTGCCGTGGCCGCCGTGATTGCGTGGCGCTGGCGTCGCGTGGGCTGGCCGGTCAGGCTCGCGGGCGCCGTGCTGTCCGTCGCGCTGGCCCTGTACGGCGCCGGCGTCTTTCACCTGCCCGAGTTCGAGACGGTCATCGCCGATCTCGGCTCGGCGCTCGGGCCCTACACCTACGTCCTGGTCGGAGTGATGGCATTCCTCGAGACCGGCGCGTTCGTCGGGCTGCTCGTACCCGGGGAGACGGTCGTGATTGTCGGCGGCGTCGTGGCTGGACAGGGCCACATCGATCTCGTCGGCCTGCTCGGGCTGACCTGGGTCTGCGCGTTCGCTGGAGACCTCACGGGTTATGCCCTGGGTCGAAGGCTCGGCCGGCGGTTTCTGCTCGAGCACGGGCCTCGGGTTCACATCACCGAGCCCAGGCTGATCCGGGTCGAGGAGTTCTTCGCTCGCTACGGGCTGGCGACGATCCTGATCGGAAGATTCGTCGGACTCGTCCGGCCGATCGCGCCATTCCTGGCCGGCGCGTCTCGATACCCGGCCGGCCGGTTCGCCGCGGTCGCGTTCGTCGGCACCGGCCTGTGGAGCGCGACGTTCGTGCTCCTGGGCTTCGCGTTCTGGCAATCGCTCGATGAAGCCGTCTCGATCGCCCAGCGCGGCTCGCTGGCCCTGGGGGGCGTGATTCTCCTCGTCGCCGCTCTGATATTCGGTTACCGGCGGCTGCGGACCCGGGCGGATCAGCGGGCGGAGCGGTCGCAGCCCAGTCGTCGCGCGCCTGACGCCGAAGCATCATCGGCTCGCCCGGCGTGACGATGCACCACCGCCTTGTCTCGGACATGCGCCGAGGTGACAGACTGCTTCCTGTGGCGGAGCGATCAGCTCGGGAGTGAAGCCGTGGTGCTGGACGTGATCCTCGCCGTGGTGCTCGTGCTGGCCAACGGCGTCTTCGTCGCCGCAGAGTTCTCGCTGGTGCGCGTCAGACCTACCCAGGTCGAGGAGCTCGAGCGGTCGGGACGGCCAGGGGTGTCGTCCGTCCGCCACGCGGTGGGTCACGTAGACGCCTATCTGGCCGCGTGTCAGCTCGGCATCACGCTTGCGAGCATCGGCCTGGGCGTGATCGGCAAGCCGGCATTCGAGTCGCTGCTGCAGCCGCTGTTCGGTGGTGCCGCGAGCGCGGTGGGGACGGCTGTCGCGGCCACGCTTGCCTTTGCCCTGATCACGCTGCTCCACGTCGTCGTCGGTGAGCTGGCGGCCAAGAGCCTCGCGATCGCTCAGACCACCCGCACCGCGTTGTTGGTCGCGCCGTGGTTGCGAATGTTCTACCTGGTCACGAAACCCGCGGTCGATCTTCTGAACTGGATGGGGAACCTGCTGCTTCGGCCGTTCGGGATCCCGCCCGCGCGCGAGAGCGGCCACGCCCCTCACACAGAGCAGGAGCTGCGCGCACTGCTCGCCCAGAGCAGGGCGCTCGGCCTGATCGAGCCGGGAGAGCACCTGATCGCAGAGCGCGGTTTCGAGTTCGCCGAACGGCGTGCGCGGGAGGTCATGCGACCGCGCGGCGAGATCAAGTTCGTTACCAGCGACCAAACCCTGCAAGCTGCCGCCCGTCACGCGGTGAAGGTCGGCCACACGCGCCTTCCGCTGTGCGCACCCGACCGTGGGCTTGACGCTCCGCTCGGCCTGATTCATGCCAAGGATCTCCTCGAGGCGACGATCGAGCGCCCAGACGTGCCGCTCGAGCAACTGGCACGGCCCCTCGGGCGCGTCTCCGAGGCGACGTTGGTCGCGGAGCTGCTCTCGCAGATGCGACAGCAGCGACGCCACATGGCGCTGGTGGCTGACGAACATGGCACCACGGTCGGGCTCGTGACGCTTGAGGACCTGCTCGAGGAGCTTGTCGGCGAGATCGCTGATGAGTTCGACCTCGAGCCACAACGGTCGATCGTTCACGAGGCTGGGCAACTGACCGTCGCCGGCTCAACCCCGATTCACGACCTCGAGGTCGAACTCGGCGCCCGGATCCCCGCCGCTCACGAGGACACGATCGGCGGCCACGTGATCGAGCTGTTCGGACGCCTGCCCGAGGTCGGAGAGACGATCGAGATCGACGGCTACGAGATCGAGGTGAGCGAATTGGGCGACGCGACCATCCAGACACTTCGAATCCAGCCCCACCGCGCGGCCCACACGGAGGAGCGATGATCGCGTCGATGTCCTCAGGCCCCGTACCGTAGCCGGCGCGGATGTCGGCGAGTCGAGACCCGCCGACCACCGCGGATGCCCTCGCGGAAAGACACCTGTGAGTCATTACCGGTACCTGACTCGTTCTCACGAGTGCTTCGTTGAGGGTGATCACAGCGTCGCAGCGCGACGCGAGCATCGGTATGGGTGAAGAGCCCCATCTCGAGCCGGCTGCACGCCCGGGGTATGTCGGGCCGAAGTTGCGCATTAGCCCCCATGGCGGCGACGGGACTCACAAGTACCGTAAATGGCGACATGCCGATTGACACCGCCGCGACGAGATTCACGGTTGCCTTCCGATTGGCCATGGGCGGGGCGCGGCGTACCGACTCCCGATCGCCTACCTGTAACGACCAATGCTGCTGAGCTACGTGATCCTGTTCGTCGGCGTGGCCGCCTCCTGGATTGGCATCCCGATCGTCGGCGGCGCCGTGCTGGCCGCAGCCGGCGTGCTGGCTGGTCACGACCGGCTCGATCTCTGGCTGGTCATCCTGGTCGCCGCGGTGGCAGCGTGGATGGGCGGTTACGTCGGCTACCTGCTGGGAGCACGGGCCAGCGAGGTTCTCACCCACCATCCGGGACGCTGGCGGCGCCAGCGCGAGCGTGCACTGCTCGTTGGCGAGCGGTTCTACCGCCGGTGGGGCCCACTCGCCGTGTTCGTGACGCCCACCTGGGTGTCCGGCGCCCTGCGAATGCCGCGCAGCTCGTTTCTACTATGGAACGCGTTCGCCGCGGTCGTCTCGAGCATCGTGGCAGTGTTCGGCGCCTACGCCGTGGCCGCCGCAATCCTTGATCGGCTGTCGACTGGGCCCGGCGTTGTCCTCGCGGCGGCCGTTCTCATCGCCGTCGCCGTGGGCACGGCCGCGCTCTATTGGCGGCGGGCATCGTCCGCGATCGAGTAACGAAAAACGCGCTCAACCGCGCTCATGGTTCAGTGCGCACGAGATGGGGACCTTTACCCATATCGGGCGCCGGGCGTTCGTGGGACGCTGTGTTCACCGTCGAGGGAGCACAAGTGAGCACGAGTCAATGACCAGTGTGACTCACAGGTGTACTCCCGCGGCGGACCGTCGCGTTCGTCGGCGAGTCTCGGCTCGTCGACGAACGTTTCGCGCCCAAGACCACGAGTGGAGGTGCCTGATGCTGCTGACAATCGTTCTCATCCTCTTCGCCATGGTTTCACTGGCCGCGCTCGAGATCACGCTGTTCCGGCAGTTGGCCAAACGCGACGACCGGCGCCGCAGCGAGAGGCAAGCCCTCGGTCGAGGCCTCCACCGGACCCGGGGCTCGGCCCCTGGTCCATGGACCGTGCCGACTCGCGCTGTGCGACCGAGGTCGGTCGTAACGCCGCGCACGCGCGGCCACATGAGCCGTGCTGTCCGGCCTCGCGAGTCAGACCGCTTCAACCGCGACTGCGACGACATCCGCGCCCAACCAGGATCATGGCGATCGCGATCCCGCCGCCGGCGGCGGATGGGCTAATTCCCCCATTGGCGTCCCGCCGGTCGGCCTCCACGATGGACGCACAGACAACGCCTCCAGCCAGGAGACACCCGCCCATGGACACCTATCTGCCGCACCACAAACCGTCGGAGCCTGCGAGATCTCAGACGAAGGCGCCCCGCCGTTACCCCTCAGCGGGATGGCCGCGCAGGATGCGGGCGGCGGTCGCTGCGGTCGCGGTGGCGGTCGCCCTGGGAGCGTGCGGCTCTACCTCCAAGCAGCCGACCGCGAGCGCGACCGCTGCCGACGCGCCGGCGGTCACCCAGTCCGCCGATGCGTTCGGGCGCATCCCGGAGCTCGTAAAGAAGGCTCAGCCGTCGATCGTCACCGTCTTTTCCGAGCGGAGCGACGCGCGCGCGGGAGCCGGCCAGGGCGTCGGAAGCGGTGTCATCTACCGCCCCGACGGGATCATCCTCACCAACCACCACGTGGTGGCTGACGCGAGCCGGATCGAGGTCGGACTCGCCGACGGCAGCCGCATTCCCGGACGGGTGACCGCGACCGACGCCGATACCGACCTCGCGGTCATCCGCGTCGATCGCACCGGTCTGCCGGCCGCGGAGTTCCAGAAGTCACTGCCGCAGGTCGGCAGCCTGGCTGTGGTCCTGGGTAGCCCGCTCGGATTTGAGAAGACCGTGACCGCCGGCATCGTCTCCGGACTCCACCGCTCGATCCCGGGCTCGGCGGCCGAGACGCGCTCACTCGTTGATCTGATCCAGACAGACGCCGCGATCTCGCCCGGCAACTCGGGCGGCGCGGTGGTCGACGCCAACGGG
>DATFDC010000089.1:0-9644 GCA_035252415.1 Solirubrobacteraceae bacterium | reverse complement strand
CCAGCTAGGTGCGTACCGGGGTGCGGTCGGGCTCGCGCGCCGGCCGGCGCTCACGCCGGGGCTGCTGCTCCCGCAGCGTGCGGTGATCGCGCAAACGGACCCGCGCCGGTTCGGCGTCGAGCAGCGGGATGCCTCCACGTGGCGAGTCGGGCGCCTTGGGGGGCGTGTCCGGTCCGCGGCCCCAGCCATCGTCTGAGCCGGAGTCGCGGCGGGGAGGAAGCTCCGGGTTGTCGCGCAGCGCGGGGATGATCAGCACCGCCGCACACACGAGGCCCAGGAGGTGCATCCCGGCGATCATCAGCATCAGCTGAGCGTCGCCCGACATAGGTCTAGCTTAGCGCGCGTTTGTCCTTGCGTGGAGGAGTTTGGGCCCCGGCACGGGCCGCCTCTTGGAGGAGTTTGGGCCCCGGCGCGGGCCGCCTCCCGGAAAGCTTGGTCCCCGGCACGGACCGCCTCCCGGAAAGCTTGGGCCCCGGCACGGGCCGCCTCCCGGAACGGACCGCTACCATCACTCGGCGGTCATGGCGACGGCACAAGGCACAGCGCTGGAAGTCAAGCGCCGCGAGGTTGCGGGATCGCGATCCGCGCGCCGCCTGCGCCGGGCCGGCAACGTCCCCGGGATCGTCTACGGCGGGGGCGATGAGCCCGTCGCCTTCCAGGTCGACGCCCGCCTGCTTCGCCACACGCTGGCCCACTCCCACGCGGTGATCGAGCTCAGCGTCGACGGCGCCGCCGGCACGCCGGTGGTGGTCAAGGAGATCATTCGCCATCCGGTGTCCGGCGAGACCGTGCACATCGACATGCTGCGCGTCCGTCTCGACCAGGCGATCGGCGCCACCGTCGTGCTCGACCTCATCGGCGCCGAGGACGCCCCCGGGGTCAAGGAGGGCGGCGTGCTCGAGCAGGTCACCCGCGAGCTCAACATCGAGGCCCTGCCCGGCGACATCCCGGACGTCATCCAGTACGACGTGTCCGGCGTGCAGATCGGCGACACGATCACGCTCGACGCGGTCAGCCCGCCGAGCGGCGTCACCCTCACCGACGACCCCGAGACGGTCGTCGCCACGGTCACCCCGCCCAAGCTCCAGCTCGAGGCCGAAGAAGAGATCGAGGAGGAGACCGAGCTGGTCGCCGAGGGCGAGACCGGCGAGGAGGCCGAGGGCGAGGCTGACGAATCCGCCGGCGGCGACAGCGGCGGCGGCGAGGGCGGAGCCGAGGGCGAGTAGCGTCCGCCCTTGCCGGGCGAACCGCTAGTGGACTGGCTGGTCGTCGGCCTCGGCAATCCGGGGTCCGAGTACGACGCCACGCGTCACAACATCGGCTTCGAGGTGGCGGACGAGCTCGCGCGCCGCTGGGCCCTGCCACGGCCCAAGTCCAAATATCGCGGCCTGCTCACCGAGGGCCGGACCAGTCCCGGCGGTCCGCGCGTGGCGATCCTCAAGCCGCAGACCTACATGAACGAGGCGGGCAACTCGGTCGGCCCGGCGCGGGGCGCGTTCAAGGTCGACCTCGACCGCGTGTTGGTGATCCACGACGAGATCGACCTGCGGTTCGGCGAGATCCGCACCCGGATCGGTGGCGGGCTGGCCGGCCACAACGGGCTCAAGTCGCTCAAGGCCGGGCTCGGGTCGGCGGACTTCGCGCGCGTCCGCATCGGTGTGGGTCGTCCGGACACCACCGATCCCGACCGGGTCGCCGCCTACGTCCTGGGCCGCTTCCGCGAGCCCAAGGCCGAGGTCGAGGCGCTCATCGAAGCCGCCGCCGACGCCGCCGAGACGGTGGTCACCACGACCTAGACTCGAAGCAGATGCTTCGCACGCTCCTCACGCACGCCGACGAGGATCCCCAGGTCGCCCGTCTCGCACAAGACGGCGGGCGCGCGTTCGTCTCGCAGTCGCTGCGCCCGTACCTACTGGCCGCGCTGCTGAACCGTGACCCCGACCGGCCCGCCATCGTGGTGGCCGGCGACGATCGCGCGGCTCGCGACCTGGCCGGCGGACTGAGGGCGTGGCTCGATCCATGCCCGGTGCGCTACTACCCGAGCCGCGGCGTCACCTACGAGTCGCACCTGGCGCCGCCGCCCCACCTGGTCGGCCTGCGCATCGCGGCGCTCGACGCGCTGCTTGAGGAGCCGGCAAGCCAAAACGCGCCGGTCGTGGTGGTCAGCGCGGTGGCGCTGTCCGAGAAGGTGCCCGACCCGAAGCTCCGGCCTCACGCGTTCTGCCTGCGCACGGGTGAGCTGCTCGACCTCGACGAGACCGCCCGCGATCTGGTCGCCGCCGGCTACGAGCGCACCGACCAGGTGGAGGACCGCGGACAGTTCGCGATCCGGGGCGGCCTGCTCGACGTGTTCCCGGCCACCGAAGACCGGGCCGTGCGGGTCGACCTGTTCGGCGACGAGATCGAGTCGCTGAGATGGTTCTCGACCTTCACCCAGCGCTCACTGGGCGACGCGGATGTCGTCGAGATCGCGCCGGCGGCCGAGCTGGCCGAGGAGCACCGCGAGCTGGCCGAGATCGCCGCGCTCGAGAACGAGGCCGACCGCCCCGACATCGCCGAGCTGCTGCCGATCGGCCAGTTCCATCCGTTCCTGGACCTTGCGCCGCAGAACGCATCGATCTTCATCGCCGGCGAGGAGGACGTGGCGCCGGCCCTGGCCGACCACTGGCAGGACGTGAGCGCCGCGTTCAAGGACCGCGACGCGCGCCGCCTCTACGTCGACGCGGACACGATCGACCAGACCCTGACAACGCGGGCGAACATCCGCCTGTCGAGCATCGACCAGGACCAGCCGTTCTCGTTCCGGGCCCAGGCGGCCGACATCCAGGCCCGCAGCCTGACCGAGGCCGAGCCGGAGCTCGAGAAGCTCACGCGCTCGAAGTACCGAACCGTCGTCGCGTTCGCCCGGCGCGGCGAAGGGGAGAGGGCGGCGTACAACCTCGGCCGCCTGAAGGTCGCGTGGTTGGACGACGGGGAGGCGACGGATGGGCGGCTGGTGTTCGCCCAGGCGCGACTGCAAAACGGTTTCATCGCGCCCCAGTTCCACCTCGCGGTCATCCCCGACCACCGCCTGTTCCGCCGCCGGCGTGCTCCCGACGAGCCGCAAAGAGCCAGGCGCCGAGGTGTGCTGCGGAGCTTCGCCGACCTGCGCACGGGCGACATCGTGGTGCACGAGGACCATGGCATCGCGCGCTTCGCGGGCTTCGACACCAAGACCGTCGCCAGCGTCACCCGCGACTACCTGTACCTCGAGTACGCCGGCTCGGACCGTGTGTTCGTGCCGGTCGATCAGCTGGCCAAGATCAGCCGCTACGTGGGGGCCGGGGGCACACATCCACCGCTGTCGAAGCTCGGCGGCACGCGCTGGGACACGATCAAGGCGCGCGCCCGCAGGGCCGCTCAGGAGCTGGCCGGCGAACTGCTCAACCTGTACGCCGAGCGCAAGCGCCGCGAGGGACACGCGTTCCCGCCGGACTCCGACTGGCAGCGCGACTTCGAGGACGCCTTCCCGTTCACCGAGACGCCCGACCAGCGGGACGCGATCGAGATGGTCAAGGCCGACATGGAGGCGCCGCGCCCGATGGACCGGCTGATCTGCGGCGACGTGGGCTACGGCAAGACGGAAGTCGCGCTGCGGGCTGCGTTCAAGGCCGTGCAGGACGGCAAGCAGGTGATGCTGCTCGTGCCCACGACGATCCTGGCCCAGCAGCACTACGGCACGTTCACCGAGCGCCTCAAGGACTTCCCGATCACGATCGAGCATGCCTCGCGCTTTCGCCCCGCGGCCGAACAAAGGGAAGCCGTCAAGCGCTTTGCCGAGGGGAAGGTTGACATCCTCATCGGAACCCACCGTCTGCTGTCAAGAGACGTTCGTCCCAAGGACATCGGGCTGCTGATCGTCGACGAGGAGCAGCGTTTCGGCGTCAAGCAGAAGGAGCTGCTCAGACAGCTCAAGCTGAAGGTCGACGTGATCGCGATGAGCGCCACGCCGATCCCGCGCACGCTGCAGATGTCGATGGCCGGCATCCGCGACATCAGCGTGATCGAGACCCCGCCGGAGGGTCGCCGGCCGATCAAGACCTATGTCGGGGAGTACGACGAGGAGCTGGTCAAGACCGCGCTGGTCCGAGAGCACGAGCGCAACGGACAGGCGTTCTTCCTGCACAACCGGATCGAGTCCATCGACGAGACCGCCGAACGGCTGCGCGCCCTGTGCCCGAACATGAAGTTCGAGGTGGCGCACGGCCAGATGGACGAAAAGGAACTCGAGCACCGCATGCTCGCGTTCCTCAGGGGCGACGCCGACGTGCTGGTATGCACGAGCATCATCGAGTCGGGCATCGACATCCCGCAGGCCAACACGCTGATCGTCGAGCGGGCCGACACGTTCGGGCTGGCCCAGCTCTACCAGATCCGCGGCCGGGTGGGACGGTCAAAGGAGCGCGCGTACGCGTATCTGCTGTATCCGAGCGCGGCGGCACTGACCCCCGACGCGGCACAACGCCTATCCGCCCTCTCCGACTACACCGAGCTCGGCGCGGGATTCAAGATCGCCATGCGCGACCTGGAGATCCGCGGCGCCGGCAACCTGCTCGGCGACGAGCAGTCCGGGCATGTGGCCGCGCTCGGGTTCGAGCTCTACATGCAGATGCTCGACGAGGCGGTGGCCGCGGCGTCCGAGGACGGCGCGGGCGCCGAGGAGGACTGGGAGCCGGTCCGCCTTGACGTCAACGTCGACGCGTACGTGCCGGCCGACTACATCCCGTACGAGCAGGCCAAGGTCGACGTGCACCGCCGGATCGCCGGCGCGCGCGAGGTGGCCGACCTGGTCGAGCTCAAGAACGAGCTCGAGGACCGCTTCGGCGATTTGCCCGATCCACTCAAGAACCTGATCGCGCTCCAGCAGGCCCGGATCAAACTCGGGCAGGCCGGCGCGCGCGCGGTCACCTTCCGCAACGGGAGACTGGCGGTCACGCCGATCGAGCTCGACAGCGTGCGCGCCAAGCGGATCCGCCAGGAGATTCCCGAGGCGCTTTACGAATCCGGCAAGTCGCAGCTGTCGATGCGTGTGCCCGAGGATCCGGTGAAGCGTTTCCCCGCCGTGGTGAAGGCTGCCGATGTTTTGCTCGCGGTCACCCGCGAGGCGGCATAACGCTTCTTATCGCATTCTTCACACGCGAAACCGCCAGTTCGCCACACCCTCGCTACCATCGACGACCGATGAAGTTCCGCAGGTCACTTCTGGCGCTCGGCGCCTTTTTTGTGGTCGCGGCCGCGGTGGCGGGTTGCGGCAGCGGTACGCCCGGCAACTCGGTGGCCGACGTGGCCGGCAATCCGATCACCACGCAGGCATTCAACCACTGGATGTTCGTGGCGGCCAAGAGCCAGGCCGCGCAGAGCCCGGGTCAGCCGGTGATCGTGCCCAACGATCCGCCGAACTTCAACAACTGCATCAACCAGGCGCGCAAGGAAATCCCGAGCCTGGCCAAGACCGCCACCAAGACCCTGCGCACCGACTGCAAGCAGCTGTTCACCTCGCTGTCGAGCCAGGTGATGGATTTCTTGATCAAGGCCTACTGGTACCAGGCCGACGCGAACAAGCTCGGCGTGAAGGTGACCGATGCCGAGGTGCAGAAGGCGTTCGACAAGGCCAAGAACCAGCAGTTCCCGAACGGCAAGGGCTACAGCACGTTCCTCAGCCAGACCGGCCAGACGACTCAGGACATCCTGTACCGCTTCCGGGTCAACACGATCGTGCAGAAGCTTGCCGCCAAGCACACCAAGAAGGTCACCCAGGCCGACATCCAGAACTACTACAACAGCCACTCCTCGCAGTTCGGCACCCAGGAGTCGCGCAATATCCGCGTCGTGCTGGCCAAGACCCAGGCCGATGCGGCGGCCGCCAAGAAGGCGCTCGACTCGGGCAAGAGTTGGAAGACGGTGGCCAAGCAGTACTCGACCGATCCGACGAGCAAGAACACCGGCGGTCTGCTCAACGGCGTGACCAAGTCGCAGGCCGATCCGGCGCTCGCTTCGGTGGCGTTCTCGGCGCCGCTGAACAAGGTCATGGGCCCGGTGAAGGGTCAGTTCGGCTACTACGTGTTCGACGTGATCAAGGTCACGCCGGCCACGCATCAGAGCCTTGCCCAAGCCACCACGCTGATCCGTCAGCAGCTCACTTCTCAGCAGACGCAGAACGCCCAGACCGCGGTGGACAACAAAGCCAAGAAGGACTGGCTCAGTCAGACCACCTGTCGCGGCGCGTACGCGATGGCTGACTGCAAGGGCTACAAGGCGCCGAAGACGGCCACTACCGGCTCGAGCACCGGCAGCAGCGGCACGTCCACCGGGTGAGTCAGCCGGACTCCTCGGCGGCGGCTGAGGCGCTCGCGCGCCTGGACGCGATCACCCGCCGGCTGCGAGTCGAATGTCCATGGGACCGTGAGCAGGACGAACGCTCGATCGTCCCCCACACGGTCGAGGAGTCCTACGAGCTGGCCGACGCCGCCGAGCGCGGCGACGACGCGAAGATGGTCGATGAGCTCGGCGATGTGCTCTTCCAGGTGCATTTCCTGTCGCTGTTGCTCGAGGAGCGCGGGGCCGGCGATCTGGCGACGGTGGCGCGCGACGTCACCGAGAAGCTGATCCGCCGCCATCCGCACGTGTTCGGAGACGTGCAGGCCGACACGTCAGAGAAGGTGCGGCGCAACTGGGACGAGATCAAGCGCGGCGAGCCGGGTCGCGAGCCCGGCGTGTTCGGCGAGGTTCCGGAGAACCTCCCGGGGCCGCTGTACGCGCGCAAGGTTCAACGTCGCGCGGCTTCGAGCGGGTTCGACTTCCCTGGTGTCGAGGGGCCGCTGCAGTCGGTGCGCGACGAGCTCGCCGAGCTGGAAGCGGCAAATGACCGCGACGAGCAGTTCCACGAGCTCGGCGACGTGCTGTTCGCGGCGGTCAACGTGGCCCGCAAGTTGGCCGTCGATCCCGAGCTCGCGCTGCGCGCGGCGGCCGATCGGTTCAGGGCCCGGGTGAGCGCCGCGAGCGAGCTCGCCGCATCCGAAAGCCATAGCTGGAACGATCTCGCCCCTGACGAGCAGCTCGCGTACTACGCGCGGGCGCGCCTGAGGGAAGGAGAGCTCCACCGCCCATGAGCCAGATCGAGCACGTACACGCCCGCCAGATCCTCGACAGCCGAGGCAACCCGACCATCGAGGTCGAGCTCAGCGTCCGCTCCGGGGCGTGGGGCCGCGCCGCGGTGCCCTCGGGCGCCTCCACGGGCGAGTTCGAGGCCACCGAGCTGCGCGACGGCGGCTCGGAGTGGATGGGCAAGGGCGTGACGCAGGCGGTCGAGAACGTCAACGGCGAGATCGCCACCGCGGTGCGCGGCCAGGACGCCTCCAGCCAGGCGGCGCTCGACCGCATGCTGATCACGCTGGACGGGACGCCGAACAAGTCGCGGCTCGGCGCCAATGCGATCCTCGCCGTGTCGCTGGCCGCCGCCCACGCCGCCGCGGCCGAGGAGCGCCTGCCGCTCTGGCGCTACCTGGGCGGCGAGAGCGCGCACGTGCTCCCGGTCCCGATGATGAACGTCCTGAACGGCGGGGTCCACGCCGACAACGCGGTCGACTTCCAGGAGTTCATGATCGTGCCCGTGGGCGCGCCGAGCTTCCGCGACGCGCTGCGGATGGGAGTCGAGACCTTTCACGCGTTGAAGAAGACCCTTCACGATCGCGGCATGTCGACCGCGGTCGGCGACGAGGGCGGGTTCGCGCCGAACCTCCAGTCCAACGAGGAGGCGCTCGGGGTGCTCGTCGAAGCGATCACGGCCGCGGGCTACACACCCGGCGAGCAGGTGGCGATCGCGCTCGACCCGGCCGTGTCCGAGCTGTTCAAGGACGGGTCCTACGTGCTCGAGCACGAGGGGCGCACGCTCTCGGCGGCGGAGCTCACCGACTACTGGGCCGACCTGGTCGAGCGCTACCCGATCATCTCGCTCGAGGACGGCATGGACGAGGAGGACTGGGACGGCTGGCGCGTCTTGACCGAACGGCTCGGAGCCCGGCTCCAGCTCGTCGGCGACGACGTGTTCGTGACCAACACCGATCGCCTGCAACGGGGGATCGACGCCGGCGTGGCCAACTCGATCCTGATCAAGGTCAACCAGATCGGCACGCTGACCGAGACGCTCGCCGCGATCCGTCTGGCCCGCGAGAACGGGTACACGGCGGTCATGTCGCACCGCTCCGGCGAGACCGAGGACGTCACGATCGCCGACCTGGCCGTGGCCACGGGCTGCGGTCAGATCAAGACCGGCGCCCCCTCGCGCAGCGATCGCGTGGCCAAGTACAACCAGCTGCTGCGGATCGAGGAGGCGCTCGGGGCCGACGCGCGTTACCCCGGCCGCAGTGCCTTCCGGTCATAACGACGGTTTGCAGGGACTGATTCAGAAGGAAGGAACCACCGCGCGTCGAACGAAGGCGGCAGCGGATGCCGTCAGCTCGTACCGCCACCGCGCCACGGCGCAGGCAAAGCCGTCGCACCACGTCCTCGAGATCTCGCCGGGTCGCGACGCTCGCGCTCCGGAACCGGGTCCGCTGGGACCGGGTCGGCCGGGTCGGGCTGCTTGTCGTCCTGTGCGTGGTGGCCGGGCTCTACGTGCAGCAGGGGCTGGCCTATCTGTCGGCGCGCAGCCAGGCGGGCCGGCAGCAGGCGATCGTCCAGCAGCTCAAGGCGTCCAACGCTTCGCTCCGAGCTCAGCAGCGGTCGCTCAACAACCCGGCCACGATCCTGCGCGACGCCCGAGCGCTGGGGATGGTGCGGGTCGGCGAGCACCCGTACGAAGTCGTCGGGCTCCCGAAGCACTGATCGGCCCGGGCGCCACCGGGTAGTCGCGCGGTGGTGGTTCTACGGTTCGAGGACGCGATCGGCCTGTGGCGTGAGGGCCAGCGCCGGCTGGCCGAGGCCGACCCGGCGACCAGGCCGGCGCTCGAGCGGGTGACCGACGCGATCGTGGACGAGCTGCGCCGGCGGCTCGGCGGCCCCTTCACCACCGACGAACTGGCCTGCTTCTACGGCGACCACGGGATCGATTGGTGCTTCGACATCGCGGTCCGAGCGGTGCCGAACAACCCCGAGGCCTGGGACCTGACCACGGTGGCGGGGGCGGCGTTCGCGCGCTACGTGCGCGAGGCCGGCGACTACGCCGGCGGGGCCCGCATCGCGCGCGAGGATTGACCCGCCACCGCGCTTAACACGTCACGGCAGCGGCTTCCGGCCGGGCGTGACGCGCTATACGCCTGGGGGACGCTTAGCGCGTCACGCCAAGGCGATACGGCGCCGCGTGACGTGTTATGCACGCTCTCCGGGGGCAGCCCCCGGGTCAAGAATCAGTCGCCGTCGTCCTCGGACTCGTCGTCACCAACCCGCCGGATCACGATCTGGTCCTCCTCGATCGTGACCTCGACCGGACGGTGACCGGCCCAATACTCGGCGTAGATCGGGTCGTCCTGTACCGAGGCGTCGAGCCACAGGCCGTAGCCCTCTTCGCCGTGGTCGAAGGTTGCCTCGAGCGTCGTGGACTTGCGCCGGCCGCGGCCGCCACCGCGCCCTCCGCGCTTGCCCCGGCGACGGCGCGCGGGCTTCTCCTC